>JAEXYZ010000047.1 GCA_023405135.1 Bacillota bacterium
AAACGAAAAAGAGTAAGAAATAGACAAAGAAAGAAGGCACTTTCTGTTCAAAATCGAACAGAAAGTGCCTTCTTTTTATTCTGAAAAACCGATACGCAATAAAAAGCGTAAGTTTTTCAGTGCCCTCTATTTAGAGGCGTTTTATTTTAAGCTTATTTATTTTTACCTTGCTCTGCTTGCGTATTTTGGCGTTTTACTTCTTGGATATCAGTACCTGCTGCTGTTTTACCCATAGAAGGTTGACCAGGTTTTGCAAATGGTGCACTTTCTGTTGCGATTTCTTCTCTTACCTTTTGAATGTTTGTACCAGCTGCCGTTTTACCAGCAAATGGTTGACTTGGTTGGCTTGGTTGACCTGCAAAAGGTTTCGCAAATGGTGCACTTTCTGCTGCAATCTCTTCTCTTACCTTTTGGATATCAGTACCCGCCGCTGTTTTACCAGCAGATGGTTGGCTTGGTTGACCTGCAAAAGGTTTTGCAAATGGTGCACTTTCTGCTGCGATTTCTTCTCTTACTTTTTGAATGTTAGTACCTGAAGCAGTTGTTCCACCAAATGATTGACTACCGAAACCTTGACCATTACCTGCTTGTGCATTTTGTTGCTTTACTTCATTAATATCTGTTCCACTTTGGGAAAAACGTTTATTATTATCCATGTTCAAAAACACCTCCAAAATTGTTATGACTTTATATTGCCTAAATAAAATTGAATTATGAGTTAATAAATTTTTTTCTTTGGGAATAATCTGTGAACTGTTCAACTATTCCATTTTTGCGATATTATACGAGTAACGCGATAATTGGAGGATAAAAAATGAAGTATGCACTTTTAGGGGATTTACACTCAAATATTGAAGATACTAAAGCTGTTTTAAATCATATTGAAGAAATTGCACCAGATGCAATAATCTATGGTTTAGGCGATTTATTTGAATGTACAATTGGTAAGAAAAAAGCCCAAATGGTTTCAAATGTTCCTCTAAACAAAGCAGCAATTGTTGAAGCAGAATTTGAAAAACTTTTAACGTTCCCTTCAATTAGAGGAAATCAAGAAGAACGAATAACACTTGTAACTGGAATAAAACGTTTTACAAACTTGCCAGAAAAATTACTTATCGAGGGCGCTACACTAATTCATGGCCACCAAATAAATTGGGACAAAAATTGGGAGCCATCAAATACTTCGCTAGTAGACATCGATACACGACTCTTATTTTTCGGACATAGTCATAGAAGTGGTATGTATCGAAAAAACAAAAAAATCCCATTACAAATCCAATTTGGCCAAGAGCTTCAATTAATTAAAAAGAAATATTGGATTAATGTCGGTTCAGTCGTAGATCATCGTGAATGGTGTCTATATGACAGTGAAGCAAGAACGATTACTTTTATGAAAGCAAAGTAATTTGGAGAGTAAAATGAAAAAGGAAATTCATCAAATAAATATAAAAGAATTCGCTTCCTTTCCCTCATTTAAAGTCGCGAATTCTTTTAAAATCAAATAAAATATATAATTTCAAAATTGAAGTATCAAGTTTACTCAAAATGTTCTGGATAGAAACCTTTTGCTAATATGTCGATTGCTTCAGCTACACGTACTCCTTCAGAAGCCGCTGTTAAAGGTAAAACTACAAAGCGATCATTTTGTGCAGCTGGTGTTGTACTTAATGCAGGATCTGACTTTATAAAATCAATTTTTTCCTGTGCTGTTGTTGAACCATAATCCATGATTACAATGACTTCTGGAGCACGTTCAACCGCATCCTCTTTCGAAACTGTTGTCCAGTTCCCTTTAATATCCCCAAAAATATTGATTCCACCAGCCATATTTATAAGCTCATTCATAAAGTTCTGTGATGCTGTAAATATATCCGTTTCGCCACTATCAAATACAAGAACTGGTAGCTCCTCTGTTACTTTTGGTAATTGCTTTGTAACTTCAGCAATATCTCGGTTTATAGTTTCAATCAATTGCTCCCCACGCTCTTCAACTCTGAAAATCTTTGCAATATTTCGAATGTCATTATAAATATCATCAAGTGTTGGTGCTACCATTGTTGAAGATGTTTGTAAATACGAGTGGATTCCAAGTTCTAATAATTCTTCTTGTGTAGCAATATTTTTTTCATTAAATGCACTCTCCCATCCACCATATAAAAAATCTGGTTCTAAAGAAATTACCTGTTCTTTTGATGGATATTGGTCGGATATTACTGGTATTTTAGCATAAGCTTCTTGTAATGGTTCATAAATTTCATCATCTAGATAAGCTGTTCCAATCATTGAGTCTTCTAGTCCCAACGCAAGCATTATTTCTGTTACATGTTGATTTAAAGAAATAGCTCTAGTTGGTGCTTCTGTATATTCTTGAGTGAACCCATTATTCTCAATAACGACCACATCTGATTGATCACTCTTCTGTTCGTTGGATTGCCCATTATTTTCTTCTTGAGACTTTTCATTATCACTACATGCTGCTACCATTAGTAATAATAATACAACTAGAAAATGCCATTTTTTTAGTTTCATTGATTTTTCCCCTTGTCTCTATATTTCTTAGATAAAAACTGTAAATATGGTTTATTTGTTAATAGATTTGTCGTCACTTCAACATCTACATTAAAAATTTCTTTTAGCTGTTCAATTGTTAATACTTCTTCTGGCGAGCCATATGCACACAAACGTCCCTTATTTAAAAGCAATAATTTATCACAATAAGTAGAGGCTAAATTTAAATCATGAATTGCCATAATAACAGTTATGGAACATTCACTAAGTAAATCCAATAGTGCAAATTGATGTTCAATATCTAAATGATTAGTTGGTTCATCTAAAATTAGGACATCCGTTTGTTGTGCTAAAGCTCTTGCAACAACTACCCTTTTTTTCTCTCCTCCTGATAGACTTAAAAATTTCCTTGATGCCAAATGATGTACATCGGCTTTTTTCATCGAATCTTCGACTATTTCTTCATCTTGTTTTGAATCTCTTTTTAACAAGGTTTTATACGGAGTACGTCCCATAAATACAATTTCTTTTACAGTAAAATCAAAGACAACTGACGATTCTTGAGTTACGACTGCTACTTCTTTTGCAAATTGTTTTTCATGAACCTCCCAGATGTCTTTCTCTCTTAACCAAACCTGTCCATTATCGGGTTTTAAATAACGATATAAAAGCTTTAACAATGTAGATTTTCCACTGCCGTTTGGACCAATTAAACCTATGAACTTTCCCTCAGGTATGTTTAACTGTATGGTTTTTAAAATTTGTTGTTCTTGCAAAGAGTAACTAAGATTATTGATTTCATATAGATTTTTAGTCATTTGTTCCAAATATATAACCTTCCTTCCTCAGCAACCAAATAAAGAAAGGACCACCGCATAATGCTGTTAATATACCTAATGGCATTTCTTCTGGCGCGATGATGACACGAGCTAGAGCATCCGCCCAAATCAAAAAAATGGCCCCTATTAAAGCACTCATAGGTAATACATATCGATAATGTGAGCCAACAAGCATTCGAACAATATGAGGGATGATTAATCCAACAAAGCCAATCGTGCCACTTACCGAGACAAGTACACCTGTTAATAATGAAACACTAATTATGACGATTAAGCGAAATTTCTCCAAAGAGATTCCTAATGTTGCTGCCGTTTCCTCTCCTAGAAGTAGCGCATTTAACGAATTTGTAAAACAGTATAGAAAAATAAAAACAGCGATGCAGACAATAATCGGAATTTGTATATTTGACCACTTTGCACCAGCCAAGCTACCTAGCATCCAGTGCATTACAGCCTTTATCCCTCCTTCATTTTTGGTCATCATTAAAATAAAGTTCGTTATCGCAGAAAAAATAAGAGAGACTGCAATTCCCGACAATAGTAAGCGAACAATGGATGTCCTTCCTCCTACGCGAGCTAATAAAAATACAATGATCACGGCAACTAGCGCACCAAGGAAAGCTGCGATAGATAATGCCCAGTTTCCTAAAAATGAGAATGCTCCTAAAATGATAACAGCAGTAGCACCTACAGAGGCTCCAGATGACACCCCTAAAATATAAGGGTCTGCAATTGAATTTTGAACAAGTGCTTGAATTGCTGCTCCGCTAATGGCTAAACCAGCACCTACTGCCATCGCTAATATAATTCTTGGAAGGCGTATTTCCCATATGATGGTTGACTGGGCAAAAGACGCTACTTTTAGCGAATCAGTAAAACCTAACTTCCAGCAAAGAACATCCCATATAACTAACGGGGAAATATTTACTGAACCTACTAATATTGCACATATAATAGACACACATGTAACAAAAATTAGTAATGATAGAAAAATAGAAAAATGATTTTTTATCATAGTTTTGCTCTCCATATTATTTTATTGACAAATAAAAAAACATGTAAACAACGGAATGTTTACATGAGAAAGCAAAGACTTTTTAAGTACAATGCTTCCTATAATCCCGTAGGTACACTTTTATTCATTCGGCAGGTCTCCTGACTTAACTTCATAACAAGCAATTCCCTTCCCGCAAAATGCAGTGGTTATGAATTGTTGCTCCGTTTCACAGTGGCGGGTACCGTGGCGACTTTTCATCGCGCTTCCCTTTTAAATAGTAGCTATACTATACCGAAGAACAGCATTATTTAATTTAGTTTAACAAAATGGATAATAACCAAATTAACTTACAAAAAAAGCCTGTATTCCCAAAAAGATGAGAATATAGGCTTAAAGTACATGTAAATATACAAAAATGTGAATAAAACACAACTGTATAGTAAACTGACTCACCTATACTTCTCCCACCGAAAAGATAGTTTAACATTATTAAGCAGGTTTCCTGACTTAAGCTTCACCTTACTCTCACACCTTCCTCTAAATGAGTGGTTCTGTGATTTCATCAGCTTTTACAGTAGCGGGGGCTGTACTAGAATTACACTAGTTTCCCTTTTACCTCATCTTTATGAGCACTTAATAAAGCAATTATTCGATTAGTTATTAAAAATAACATACCACATTTCTATAATGATAGAAATACAATTTAAAAAACAAACTGTTCGTAGACAAATATCATCCGTCACCAAATTCATCAATTTTTGCTTATATACCTTACATTATTCTTATACATTTTCTAAATATTTTTATCATAAAATGATGCATGTCCAATGTAAGGAGAATTGCATGTACTATATAAAGAAAAGCATTGCTATTGTTATTGGGAGCGTTTTTTTAGCTATAGGAATAAATTTATTTTTGACTCCTAATGAAATATTAGATGGCGGTATTATCGGTCTTTCACTAATTTTACATTATTTATTTAGTCTTAAAATTGGTTTAATGATCATTGTACTCAGTATTCCAATTTTTGTGTTGGCATGGTTTAAATATAAAAATTATTTCTTCAATAGTCTTCATGGTTTACTTATATCATCAGTGACGATTGATTTATTTAAACCACTACGATCTCTTCTTTATATGGATCCTATGTTTAGTGCTGTAATAGGCGGGATATTTGTTGGTATTGGAATCGGATTAATGCTACGCTTTGAAACAAGTACAGGGGGAACAGATTTATTAGCTCAATTTATCTCTGCTAAAACATCCATTAATGTCGGATTTGTTATTTTTGTCATTGATGCAATCGTCGTATTATTAGGGGGTGCTCTTATTTCAACTAATACTTTGCTTCTTTCAATCGTTACTATTATAGCTGTTGGTATTACAACAAGTTTTATAACAAAAAATACTACTTATACATAAAAGGCTTGCCCTATATTTTGTGCACAATCAATCAATCAATCAATCAATTAATTAATTACGAACAACAATTACATATATAGGACAAGCCATTACTTATATTAATTTTTCAATGCTAGATTTTTTAATAAATGAAAGCTTTGTTTCTGAAATAATAATTGCACATAAAATCAAAATAGCTCCTATGATCATTCTTGTTGTCAATACTTCCCCTAATAAAAGGACAGAGAAAACCATGCCCCAGAATGATTCTGTAGAAAGTATAATCGCAGCTTTTGTTTCATTCGTAAACTTTTGTGCAATTGTTTGAAAAAGATAAGCAACTGTTGTAGAAAAAACACCTAAATAGAAAATAGATGAGACTGCCTCTACCTCCATTGAAAAATGTATTTCTCCTTTAAATAACACAACAATACAAGCAAGTATAGCAGCAACGAACATTTGAACGATAGTTAACGTAATTGGATCTTCATCTTTTACATATTTAGCTGTATAAAAAATTTGATAAGCAAACCCAACAGCACAACCTAACGTAAGCAAATCACCAATATTTACATCTGTTGACAGCTGAAGAGAAAGAAAACCAATCCCAACAATCGCTAATACTGCCCCTGCTAATTCAAATTTATCGATTTTTCTTTTGTAAGATAAAAACGCAATAAATGGTACAATTACTACATTGACAGCTGTTAAAAACGCATTTTTTGATGGAGTTGTATATTGTAGACCCACCGTTTGTAATGCAAAGGCTACATATAATAAAGCACCTAAGACAAAACCTTTTAAAATAATAGTGCGATTTAAACCCATTAGTTTTTTATAAAAAATAATACTTAAAATTAAAAAACCAACTAAAAAACGTCCTGCTAATATTTGATAGGGAGTATAATTGTCTAGCGAAACAGCGCTAACAACAAATCCACTTCCCCATATAATTGCTATAATACACAGCATAATCTCTCCAATATATTTTCTCATTAGTGCCTCCAGCATGATTATGTAATGAAATTCTGAATATTAATTATATAACAATTTGAATATATTTGAATATTTATTTTTATGTATTTAAAAGTATATTTAATCATTAATATAAACAAGGGGTTTTTCAGAAATGGGTAATTTCTGAAAAACCCTTTCCATCTTTAATACGAAAATTGACTTTTATAACTGTCTTTTTATTAATTCAATGAATCCTTGTATCATTAATTCAAAACTTTTCTCAATGTTTACAGGAAGTCCGAATGCCCCTTTTTGTTCTAATGTTGAAAAGCCATGAAGAATACTTCTAAAAGCTCTAATTGCATGGATCTTTCCCTCATCAGATAAATTGTATTCTGCTAAGTATATGCTTAATAAGGAAATAATCCGATTGCTTGCAGCTTCTAATTCTTGATCACCCTCTATTGGTGCACTTAAAGTTAGTTCATATACCCCAGGATGCTGCCGCGCAAATCGTACATATTCAGTTGCTAAAGAAAAAATTGCTTCGTCACCTTTTTTATCCAAACATGACTCTTTTAACCTTTCGTATAACAAAGTCAATCCATAAAGGGACAATTCTCTTTTAACACTCTGTAAACCATCGATATGGTTAAACAAAGAAGGAGGACGAACGTTTAATTTCCTAGCAATAGTTGCTAAACTAAGTGATTCAATTCCTTCTGTATTTGCTAATTCGGCTGCTGTTACTATAATACGTTTAACATCTAAACCAACTCTTGGTGACATTTATTGTTTCCTTTCTTATCTGTTATTCAGCTTCAATGATTGCTTGTTTTATATGTTTTGCAGGGTTAATAATTATATTTCCATGCCCCGGTGCAAGAACTGATAGCTTTAAATCTAATATTTTTTTTGCACTTTGAATTGACATCTCTTTATTCCAAGTTGCAAATGCAGGGAACGGAAAACTCTTTACAATCCTTCCGCTTACTGCAACTCTTCCTCTTGTTTGAAATGCATCTCCGACAATGATATGCCCAGTTTTTTCTGCATATAATGAAATCGAGCCTGGAGTATGCCCTGGTGTTGCAACTACTTTAAGAGAACCAATATAATCCCCTTCCTTTAATAATCGTTCGGGCTCTGTTTTTAAACCTTTTGGAACCCCACCTTTTATAGGTGTTTGAGGTTCATCGTCATTTAATGAAATGTCTCCCTTCAATAAACGGCTATCACGAACTGATATTGAAACTATCACATTTGGAAAGGTTTCTTTTAGTTTATCTAATGATCCAACATGGTCGCCGTGGGCATGAGTCAAAATAATATTTGTTAGCGGTTTACCGATGTTTTCAATAGTCTTCACGATTCCTTTATAACTAGCTGACATCCCAGTATCGACTAAAGTAACTTCATTTTGCTCTTCAAAAATATAACAATTTACAGGAAAAAGCAGCGGCCATAATGTTAACTGATACAAGTCCCCATTTTTTGTAATTTTCATTTTACCAGTTCCTTTCAAAAACAAAACTAATGGTATTAGTTTTATTATAACTAATGGCATTAGTTTTTCAAGAAAATTGTTCCATAAAAAAAGACATCCTCAAAATAGGACGTCAACTAAACCCAACCATTTACCACTACTTCTTTACGATCGTGTTCGTATCGTTTAATAATTACGCTAATTTTTTGATACCATTTCGTGCACTCTTTTAAGATGTCTTTATATTCATCTAAGTCCTTTGGAATTGCTTGTTCGTTATCTAAAAATATATATTCAACAATTGGATTTGATAAATCGTCCACAACAAGCTTTAACATAAGCTTTTTTACTTCTTTTTTTGATTTCTCCTCGGATTTATCTTCTGACTTCACTTCATTTCCTTTAATTAGGACATCAATTTTTGAACCTCCATCAATTAAAGACCAGCCGTGTACACCGCCTTTTGAAGTAAGGGCAATGTTATTACCATCCTCTACTACTGCTACTTCATATAATTCATGAAATGCAAATTCCCTAGCTTCAAAATCATCTTCTGTATCCTCTCTTTGAAGGATTCGAAATGTATCAGAATGCTCATCTATCATAAGTGCTTGTAAACAATCTGAAGATAAAATATAACGAGTATGGGGATACTCTTCAATTTGTTCTATTGTGTCCTGTTGTAATTCCTCATTTCTTCTTTTCGATTCCTTATTCAATTCATATAGCCACCAACCGCCTAAAAAAACCGCCACGATTATAAATATTGTTGAGCCCGTTTTGAATGCCAAATATAGATAGATAGCTTCTAATAGTAATAGAAATAACTGTAACATCTTACGCACCCCATTCCATTAGATAATTTGAAATCTATAATTTATCTTTATAAATTTCATTAGTTATAAAAATATTATTCGGGTAGTAGAAGATTCATTCTTATTTCTATTCTATTTTTTTATTACAAAAATTTATCCTTTATCAAAATGATTATCCTATTAGCTACTGTATAGAGAAACAAGTAGACAGTAATACTTATAGAAGAAATAAATTGCTATGAAAAGAGGGAGTCATTTTGTCTGTAAGAGAAAATACACTATCCATATTTGCCTTAGGTGGCATTAACGAAATCGGTAAAAATATGTATGTCATCGAATATGGTGATGATCTTGTTATTGTTGACTGTGGTGCAAAGTTTGCAGATGAAGCATTGTTAGGGATCGATTTAATTATTCCAGATGTTTCTTACTTGCAGCAAAACGAACATAAAATTAAAGGTTTAGTCGTTACCCATGGACATGAAGACCATATTGGTGGTATTCCCTATTTCTTAAAAAAGCTTAACGTACCAGTTTATGCAACGAGATTTACCCTTGGATTAATTGAATTAAAGTTAAAAGAACATAAAATATTGCGTGAATCTACTTTAGTAGAAATTAACTCTGAATCCCAATTAGATTTTGGTGAAATTAAAGTTAGCTTCTTCAGAACAAGTCATAGTATTCCTGACTGTTTAGGAATTGTCTTTCATACACCTGAAGGAAAAGTTGTTCATACAGGAGATTTCAAATTTGATTTAACCCCAGTAAATGATCAATATTCTGATATTCATAAGATGGCTAATATTGGCGAAGAAGGTGTATTGCTTTTAATTTCTGAAAGTACGAATGCTGAACGACCAGGTTTAACCCCATCTGAACGAGAAGTTGGATCACATATTGAAGAAGCATTTTTAAATGCTACAGGGAAAATTATAATTTCGACCTTTGCTTCCAATGTAAACCGAGTTCAGCAAATTGTTCATGCAACGATTAAAACGAATCGTAAGCTCGCTTTACTTGGTAGGAGTATGGTGAATGTCGTGAAGGTAGCGAGAGAACGAGGTTATGTAGATATTCCAGATTGGTTACTTGTTGATGCTCGAGATGTTAAACAGCTTCCTCCCGAACGAGTTGTTGTGCTTTGTACCGGGAGTCAAGGGGAACCACTTGCTGCCCTTTCGAGATTATCAACGAACAACAATCGAGATGTGAAAGTTTTACAAGGTGATACTGTTATTTTTGCAGCATCCCCTATTCCAGGAAACGAAAAGGACGTCTCTAAAATTGTCGATAATTTATTCCAGCTCGGCGCAAATGTTATTTATGGCTCGTCTAAAATTACAGGAATGCATGTTTCAGGGCATGGCTATCAAGAAGATTTAAAACTAATGCTGACGCTAATGAAGCCTAAATATTTCATTCCTATTCATGGAGAATATCGCATGCTTCATTTACATCGAATTCTTGCTGAATCAGTTGGAATTGAAAAAGGAAATACGTTTATTATCCGAAATGGTGATGTAGTCGATGTTCAATATGGTGAGGCAAAACAAACTCGAAAAGTTCCTGCTGGCGATACGTATGTAGATGGTGTTGGAGATGACGGAATTGGTGATATCGTTTTACGTGACCGAAAACAGCTTTCTGAAGAAGGAATGCTTGTAATTGTTTTAACAATAAGTAAAGAAGATAGTAAAAGAATTTCAGATCCAGATAGTATTTCCCGCGGATTTGTTTATGCAAAAAATTCAGAGGAGCTTTTAATTAATATTAATAAAGTTGTAAAAGCAACAGTTGATCCATTTAAAGATGCAAATATAATGGGCATGAAACGAGCGATTAAAAAAGAAGTTGGGCAATATTTATTTGAGCAAACGAAGAAAAAACCAATGATTTTACCAATAATCATTGCAATATAAATAGACTAATCAATACTTTCTAAGAATAGTTTTAATAAGTAAGGGCAGTATAGTAATGTTTATATTTCTATATTTTATGAGTGCCTGTCACTCCTATGAAAGGATGAAATTTAATGGAAAGAGACCCTTCAAACCGCGGACAATATGAAACAAACATTGAAAACGATGATACGCTAACGAACAGACAAGGGCATCCTATTACGAACAACCAGAACATTCGAACAGTCGGAAATCGTGGTCCTGCAACACTTGAAAATTATGATTTCATAGAAAAAATCAGTCATTTCGATCGTGAAAAGGTTCCGGAACGTATTGTTCATGCTCGTGGTGCTGGTGCTCATGGTTATTTTGAAGCTTATGGGACAGTAGGTGATGAACCTGTTTCAAAGTATACTCGTGCAAAACTATTCCAAGAAAAAGGGAAACAAACACCGGTATTTGTACGGTTCTCTACTGTTGTTCACGGCTTACATTCTCCTGAAACAGTACGTGATCCACGTGGTTTTGCAGTAAAGTTTTATACAGAAGATGGAAACTGGGACTTAGTTGGTAACAACTTAAAAATCTTTTTCATACGTGATGCGATGAAATTCCCAGATATGATTCATGCATTCAGACCTGATCCAGTAACAAATATTCAAGATTCCCGTCGTTTCTTTGACTTCTGTGCAAACTCACCTGAATCATTCCATATGGTAACCCTTGTTTATTCACCATGGGGTATTCCTGCAAATTATCGCATGATGCAAGGTTCAGGAGTAAACACATATAAATGGGTAAACCAAGAAGGTAAAGCGGTTCTTGTAAAATACCATTGGGAACCAAAGCAAGGAATTAAAAATTTAACAGTAAAAGAAGCCGAGGAAATTCAGGCAAAAAACTTTAATCATGCAACCCAAGATTTATACGAAGCTATTGAAAGAGGAGAATATCCTGAATGGGAGTTACTCGTTCAAATTATGGAGGATGGTCCTCATCCAGAACTTGATTTTGACCCGTTAGATGATACAAAATTATGGCCAAATGATAAATTCCCTTGGCTTCCTGTAGGACGAATGGTGTTAAATAAAAACCCAGAAAATTACTTTAATGAAGTTGAACAATCTGCATTCGGTACTGGCGTTCTTGTAGATGGTTTAGATTTCTCAGATGATAAAATGCTCCAAGGACGTACCTTCTCCTATTCGGACACTCAACGTTATCGTGTTGGAGCGAACTATTTACAACTCCCTATTAATGCAGCAAAAAAACGTGTTGCTACAAATCAAGAAGGTGGTCAGCTTCGTTATTATAATGATAAAGCACCTGGCCAAAACTTGCATGTAAACTATGAACCATCAAGCATGGGAGGATTAAAAGAAGCACAACAAACTGGGAAAGAATATACACCTCATGTTGAAGGGAATTTAGTTCGTGAATCCATCGATCGTAATGACAATACGAAACAAGCTGGAGAAACTTACCGTAGTTTTGAACAATGGGAAAAAGATGAGCTTATTAACAACTTAGTAAATGACTTAGCAATTTGTCCGAAAGATATTCAAGATAAAATGATGGCACTTGCCGATGAAGCTGATGAAGAATATGGTCGTCGTCTAAGAGAAGGACTAGCTGAGAAGGCTAAATCCATGAACAACAAAGAGGAATTTGGACAAGAATTTCATCCACATCCATTAGGAACAAGAGAAGCTAATCAAGCGGTAGATGATGCTGTTGATAAAGGGCATGAGGCAGATCCTTATTGATTTAACATCGTAAATGTTAAAGTGGCGGAAATTTTTAGTAAACTGACGGAAAAAACAGCTAAAGTGACGGAAATAATTAGTAAACTGGCGGAAATATAATGTAAAGTGGCGGAAAAATTCTAAGCCGCGAAAAAATGAGGAACATTAACAAAAAGAGTACAATTCATTCCCAACTAATTGAATTGTACTCTTTCTCTATTACGAAGACATCACTTGCCCACCATTTACATGTAATGTTTGCCCTGTTACAAAGCGGGAATCATCGGATGCGAGGTATACATAAGTTGGAGCTAATTCAAAAGGTTGCCCTTGACGTTGCATTGGATTGCCTGCAATTGGAACAGCATCTGCCGAAAAACTTGATGGGATTAACGGCGTCCATATTCTACCTGGAGCTACTGCATTCACTCTTATTCCTTTACTAATTAAATTATTTGCTAATGCCCGGGTAAAGCCAACATTTGCAGCCTTCGTTGCAGTATAATCAATTAACTCCGGATTTCCATCATAGGCTACTACTGATGCTGTGTTTATTATTGAACTACCAACATTCAAGTATGGTAAAGCAGCTCTAGTAGTGTAGAAATGTGAATAAATATTTACTTTAAATGTATCATCGAATTGTTCATCCGTAATATCAAGGAGACTTAATTGCTGAAACTGAATTCCAACATGATTACATAGAATATCTAGCTTGCCAAAGGCTCGAGTAGTTTGTTCAACGATTGTTTTACATTGCTCTTTATCCCTTAAATCTCCTGGTAATAATAAACATCGTTGACCAAGCTCTTCAATTCTACATTTCGTACGATTTGCATCTTCATGCTCATCTAAATAAGCTATTGAAACATCTGCTCCCTCTTTTGCAAAGGCAATTGCGACTGCCGCTCCGATACCGCTATCTCCACCTGTTATTAGAGCCACTTTTCCTTTCAGCTTACAAGATCCTGTGTAATTTGGATTTTCTATAATCGGACGCGGTACCATAAGACTTTCTAAGCCTGGTTGTCGATATTGTCTCTGTTCTGGTACTGTAACTGGAACCTCTTCAAAACGAGTAATTTTCCCGTAATTTGGATTTAGAGGATATTGTAATCCCCCTACACTTTTCTTATGTTGATTATCCATGAAATCCTCCTAAAAAGATCATTACTAAATCATCTTATGTTTACTAGGCGAATATGGTGCTTCACAACAGTACCATTGAGGAAGATGTTTGAATAGAATAAGATTAAATGATTTTAGGAGGAGTAAAGATTCAATATAATCAACCATGTCCAGGAGTAAACCTTCTATTAATACCCTATTCCAATGAAAAAGTAACAGTTAAATATGCAAACGATCCAAAGGCGTTCCGAATGCCTAAAATAAGCACTAGACCTCCATACTATACAAATCCAAATTGCAAATGGTACTATCCAATGCTTTAATACATTCAGTTCTATATTAATTCAACATACGAAAAAGCCCATGGACTATTAAGTTCACGGGCTTTTATCAATTCATATCAACTTTTTACAATGCCTTTTTATAATTTCGTTTACCGTCATACGTATAAAGAACAGGTCTTGATTCAACACATGTTTCCATATGAACTGGGCGGCCCCATAGTTGATAAATATATGGTAATACATGCTCTAAATAGTGAGGGTCCAGCTCCATCCCTTCATAGCCATGCTTTAAAAATAACTCTCCATTTCTTAAATAATCCCCATTCTCCACTACGATATAAGGGAATCCACCATTTACTCTCATGGAAACGAGCTGATCCCGAACATTCTCATAATCTTTATCAGTAATTTTATAATCTGTACCTTTTTTCTCAAACAAGTATAAATCCTCTTGTTCTACCAATTCCTTTGTTAAATAATTTCGAATAAAGGAAATGTCCGACTCAATCTCACGTACTTCAAATATTTTTTCACGACCGGAATTCGGTTTTACCCCTAGTCTTCGCATTTCTTCTGTTGGGTTATTATAACGTCTTTCAATATCTTCAAAAATCTTCAACCCAAGATAATATGGATTTATGGATGTTTTTGAAGGCTGCACTACCCCTGCATTTAACTTCGCATATTCTATCGTTTCATCCGTTGTTAAGCTTAATTCTCTCATTATACGTTGGTGCCAATATGAAGCCCATCCTTCATTCATTATTTTCGTTTCTAATTGGGGCCAAAAATAGAGCATTTCTTCCCGCATCATCGTGAGAATATCGCGTTGCCACTCTTCTAATTCTCGACTATGCAATTCTATAAAAAGAAGCAAGTCTTTCTCAGGTTTAGGAGGGAATTTTTTCTTCTTATATCGTATTGTTGGCTTTTCCTCTTCTTTTTGATCTAAGCTCCATAAATCATCATATGGAGTTTTCGGTACTACAATTTCATCTTCCTCAACTTCATCCTCTTGAACAAATAAATTCGGTCGAACTAAAGAAGGATCAATATGCTCCTGAATTGCTAGAACTGCATCTAAAAATTGCTCCACTTCATCTTTTCCATAAAGCATTTCATAATTTGCAATTCGTTCTGCAGTTGCTGTCATACTTTCAACCATATCTCTTCTTGTATTGGAAAAACGAATATTATTTTTGAAAAAATCACAGTGAGCTAGCACATGGGCAATAATAAGCTTATTTTGGGTTAATGTATTTGTGTCTAATAAAAATGCATAGCATGGATTTGAATTGATGACCAGCTCATAAATTTGACTTAAGCCTAAATCATATTGGAGCTTCATTTTATGAAACTGTTTTCCGAAGCTCCAATGTGAAAATCGAGTAGGCATACCATAAGCTCCAATTGTATAAATGATTTCTGCTGGGCAAATTTCATAATGCATTGGGAAAAAATCAAGTCCAAACCCAATAGCAATTTCTGTAATTTCATCAATCGCTTTATGAAGCTCCTTTTCCATCTTTACTCCCCCCGCGAAAAATTCTAAAGCCTTTTGCGCCTGTACTATGCTGTCGTCTCTTGTTTTTGGAAAAAGCTTTTCAATGCTTCATATACATCTTTTTTCTGTTTCAAAATATAATGGCGAAACTTTGGATTCTCAATCCTTTTAAATGTTGACATTAATGAAGAATATCGATTATTTGGATTCACTTCCCCATAGCCAAACATACTTGATAAATCCATTAACTCATTCACTAATTTCAAACATTTTTCATTGTCCGTTGAAAAGTTTTCACCATCTGAGAAATGTACAGGGTAAATATTATAGCGAACTGGATTATATTTTTGATCGATTAATTCTAATGCTTTTGCATAAGCAGATGAGCAAATAGTTCCTCCACTTTCTCCCTTTGTGAAGAATTCTTCCTCCGTTACTACTTTTGCCTCTGTATGATGTGCGATAAATTCAATTTCAACAGATTGATACTTTGTACGTAAAAACCTTGTCATCCAAAAGAAGAAACTTCTAGCACAAAACTTTTCAAAGGTCCCCATTGAACCAAAGGTTTCGTATTAACTATAGTGCAACGATGGATTTTTAAAGTTAATTTCCTTGATTTTACTGTCCTCGATAACGATACTATCCAATAATTGATGAAATACTTTCCTTTTTGTTTGAATATCGTCTGGAATTTTATCTTTAAACTGTTCAAAGAGCTGTATTAAATCTAAATCTGAATTTCCATCTTCTAATGTTTTTAAAGTTTCTTCCAACTCAATTTTTTTGGTACGTAGATTTTTGATTTCATCCTGTATTTCTTTATTTATTTCAATAAAGGTTTCAGGATCATAAAAATCTCTTGATTCCAATAAAGCTTTAGAAGCATTGATTTTCTTTTTAAGCAATTGTTCTAATTGGAAAATGTTTGTTTGAATTTCCTGTTTTTTGCTATCTTTTTCTTTAACTTTATCAGTAACATTAAAATTGCTATATTCTTCTAACTTCTCTAATATAAAGGAAAATAATTCTTCTTCTAACTTATCTGCATTCACATTCGCTTGTGTACAAATATCTCTGCCTTTTGAATGATAAGTAGTACAGATATAATATCGGTATTCAATTTTTGTCCCGTCTTTTCTTTTATTTGAGCGTTTTTGACAAACCATATTCGCTCCGCATTTACCGCAAATAAGTAGACCTGTTAATGGATGTTTAGCTGCATTAAAATTGGGTTGTCGTTTATACATTTTTTTTATTTCATTAATCTTCTTTTGAGCCATTTCAAAAACTTCCTTTTCTATAATTGGTGGATGTGCGTTAACTGTTCTTATCCAATCTTCTTCGTCGATGTGAACTGTTTTTTGAATTTTTTTATCTGAATTTTCATCTTCTACATATTCATATCTAGTTTTTCCATAAACAACATTACCAATATATGCTTCGTTGGCAAGTATTTCTTTAATGTATTTTTCTATAAATAATGATCCACTTCTTGTTCGATAACCAAGATTGTTAATTGTTGAAACAATTTTTTTTCTCCCCATATTTTCTTTAACATATAGATCAAAAATTAATTTGATTAATTCTGCATTTTCATCAGGGTGTAATGAGTGAGGACGTCTTCCAGCTGCCAATAACTTTTGTTTAAGTTCTTTATCATCTAAATCTTTAACTTTTGTATATCCCAATGGAGTAACAGCGGATGGCCAATCTCCATTTCTGGCTTTTTGTTTATTACCTAACGAAACACGAATAGATGTTTTTCTTGATTCATTTTCAGCCATTACGGCATAAATTTGGAACATGGTTGGATCATCACGTACAGAATCATAATTTTCTTCGAGGCTAAGTACCCTAACCCCTTTATTTACAAGTCTTTTTGCGGTTTGAATGCTTTCTCCGGAATCCCTTGCAAAACGTGAAATTCCTTTAAAAAACACCACTTCAATTAGCCCGTTTCCAATATCTGTTAACAATCGACGCATTGCTGGGCGTTGTAACAATGTAGTTTTAAATGCACTTTCACCTTCATCAATATAAATAAAACGGTCATCAAAAATGATATTCATATTAGATCTTTTTGCGTATTCTTTTATCATATCAACTTGATGTTCAACTGTATCACCTTGTTTATTTGTACTTGCTCTTGCATAGATAGCTCCGTATTTTACATAATCAACTTTCGCGTACATTTTTTCACCGACCTTTCTTAATAAAAAAGATATGTTTTATAGTTAAAACTATAACACATATCCTTAAATTAACTATATATTTTTAATTTGAATTAACTATTTTTCAATTCAATAACTGAAGTTTTATGTAAACTATTTACATAATCAACAAATAGTTCTACTATCAGTTTTTTTGCTTCTTGTTCGAATATAGATTCATCAATGTTAACGATTGTATCTTCAGTGATAAATTTATTATCATCCATAACAATCACCTCTTAGGAAATGAATATGAAAAGCGTTGCTTGTCCTATTCATTCTTTTTATCCATGAATACAGCTAAATTAAGGTTTAACGCTAATTTCAAAAATGCTCTCCAGCGTATCTTATAATAAGTAGGTGCTGAAATAGGTGGATCAAGTTTATGACAGTAAACATTGTAATCTGTTAAATATTCGCTTTCCCTAGTCATGTATCGTTCCTCAATTAACTTTTTTTCTATTTCTGGCAATCTACTAACTGCTTTTTCGATACGTGAGCAATAATTATTACGCATGATTTGTTGATCAAGCTTGTGAGTAACAATTGAAGAGGTTTGGTCACTAATTCTATTTGACCTTCCACCCTCTGAAAACTCATAATTTGCCGTTATGGATGGTTCTAACTCATCATTGATAAGCCAATGATATTTATATATTCGATACTTTGAAAATGCTTCTTCAATTGCTTCCTGAGTTTTATTGCGGTCAATTAGAAGTTCAAATTTCATTAGTGACTCACCCTCTTTAATGAATCAGATTTTTTAAAATGGTAGTTTATCTTCGTCAACAGCTTTTTCGCTTGTAGCTTCATTTTCAACATCATCGATGCTCATTTGGCCGTCTGGAACGTCGACAGTACCATCTTTGTTAACGTTATATTTAATACCTTCATGATTTTCGTTATAGAATTCATCAATTGTCATTTGTGAAGGCTGTAATATCAACGTCACATTTCGTCCGGCGAACGGGTAAAGTTTTATCACTTTCTCGTCACTATCGCCTTTCACAACGAATTTAAGAGCCGTTTTCTTTGAATCACGCTGCAAAGTTTTAAATTCAACGTTCATTTCTCCTGCTTCGCAATCTTTTAATGCTAACACTACGATGGATCCAGCAAATTCAATTAATTCTTGTGCATTTGGCAGTTCGTCACCTTGTACATGGAACTCAAGTATTTCCTTTTTGTCATCTTTCTGGATTTTCTTAAATAATACACTTAGTTCAATTTTCATTGTATATAATTCCCCTTTCGCATATATATTCGTCATATTCCTATAAAAATAGCCGTTTTAAAGTTGAGGTAATAGTTTTATACCTACGAAGTTTAAAACGTCTTAAAAAGCCATTTAGACACGTTTAACGAGGTGCTTAATTTTCATCTTCTTCATAAATCACTAAACAACGTGTAAAGAAATGGTTAACCGCCGAACTATAAACAGTGTTCATTTTGATATCGATAACTTTTTTTATTTCGAATAAAGTCATTCATTTTTGATTCGTAATATGGATCGTATTCATCGAATATTTTCACTCGAATCATTTTTTTCACTTCCTTCAAGTAATTCTGGATTTTCGTAAATGTTGCCGATGACTTCTGCGTAATGAACATTTCTGTTTAGCAGCCAGCCGTCATCATCTTCTAGAGACACTGATAGAATTAATTCCATTTTCTTTGACCACTTTACAACGTAATTTCCGTCAATATCGATTCCAATTCCTCTTTCGTCTCGTTGAAAAGCGTGTCCTTTAATCTGAACAATATCCCCCTCGTAAATCTCCTTGCCGTTTTTGTCGTATAGACCGGTGAATTGCATTAATTCAATACATTCAAACAAATCCTCTGCATTTGGATCTTCATTTCTTAAAAACTCAAATGCTTCGGCATCGTTTTTACAATGCGATGTATCATAATAACGAATGAATTTATCAGTAGTGTTGATTTCTGCAACTTTAACCATGACTTTTTCACGCTTCAAAAATGCCCGAAACTTAATCTTTCTCACATTACTCCTCCTAATAATTCGTTGCTTGCCGTTCGTAGTTGATTTTGTTTTTCTTCAAATACGCTTCATAAATTTGTTTCTCGCTGAATCCTAGATGTTCCCAAAGGCCTTTGAAATATGACCAGAATAATTTCACGTATTCTTGCTTATCTTTTGCTTGCCCATAATTTTTAATTTGAAAAGTGATATATTGCAAATCCAAAAACTGATCTTCAATGTCATTACGTTTTGTGGCTCTTGTTGATTGAATCATTTTTGCTGTAACTTTAAACCGATTAGATGCTTGTAATAAGAAACTTAAGACATCTGCCACTTCTTCTAGTAAATTTGGTTTTGGTTCCTTATTACTTTTCCAATGTTTCCACACCGGATAAGAATTGGCCACTTCTGAAATTTCGACTGATAGCGGTAATGCAATGCTTGATAGTTTGATAAACTGCAACTTTTGCTTTTTCATAATGTGCTGGTCAAGTTGTTCTTGCATGTTAAGTAGTTCTTCATAATTCATTTCGCTTCCTCCAAACTTGAAACACTTATATTTGATATCTTCTTACACATATCAAAATCACGTTCAGTAAGTGCTTTATCCATCAAATCTTCAATGTGCTTTTGTTGAATTTCTTTAACGAGTTCATTGGTTTCCGGCTTTAAAATCACGCCATCTTCTTCAATCAAATCACCGTTTGCAATCGCTACTTTTATTGCAGCTTCTGAAACCTCAATCACAAGCAGCATCATCTTCAACTCCTGTCTCCCTTAAAACAATTTCCCACATTAAATTAATTACAATGTCCTTTTCATTACGGTTTTTAAAGATACTGTTCATGTCCATCTCTCCTTTATCGAAGTGTTCAGTATCACTCACATAATCCATATTGACTTGAGCATACTGGAGCTTCTTCCATTAGCTTTAATAAATCGTATTGAACTCCGCCATAAGATGTTTTTGACCATTCAACGACATCATTTATTCCGTGTCCTCGATTATCACTTGTAAAGAAAGTAGCAGAACCTCTCTTAGATGCTTTCGATACGATTTCTTCCCACTTAGCTACTCGTTCGATCTCCTCTGGAAACCGTCTAGCAATCTCATACAATTCTTCTTTTTGTGAGTTTATACAAGGCATGCAACCAACACGCCCCATCCCTTGTGTATACAAAAGATTCGGTTTAATACCATGTTTATCATGCTGTTTAAATACGTCATATACATCCCATTCGAGAATTGGTCTATAAATTGTGTAACCTTCAGGAGTTTCCTCTATTTCTGCCATTTTCGAACGTTTTAAACTTTCATTTGCTCGAATACCTTGCCAACTTACAACATGATTTCCAGCTTCAAAAATTGGTACATACACTTGGTCAAACATTGGTCTCACTTTTAACTCAACAGTACAAAATCTTGTCATAGTTGAAGGGAAACGACCTTTCCAAATACATAGGTCTAAAAATGGATTTCCTGTAGGGTGAAGCACTTCCAATGCTTGTTCAATAATTGACTCGGATACTCCATCTTTTCGCCATTTTGTTTGAACAACTTCTCTTTTGTGTAAGATTTGTTTACTGAAATCGGGTTTAATTCTTGTGATCGGTCCTAATTCTTTTTCAAGATAATCTATATATTCATAGGTTTCTGGATGTTCGTGTCCTACATCTGAAAATACTACTTTTAAATTTGGTGTATTACGTTCTAATGCCAGTAGCCACATTGCAGTACTATCTTTACCACCACTTATTGAAATCACGTTTATATCTGCCATAATAGCTACCTCCTTTATTTCACACTTTGGTTCAAGTGTTCTGTAGAATGTTTTTTATAACTTCCTTTTGGTATTTAGCGATATTGTCATCGTAGCCGTTCAACGCTTTCCAAATGCTTTTTGCAATGTGAGCCATAATGTATGCATCCACAATGTTGTCGCTGGAATGTGTAAAATTGTAATGTTTAATGACTGCCGTTTTGACAGCTTTTTTCTTTTGCGGCCCCGTTAGGCGTTTCTTGTTACCTTTTTCACCTGTCCATCCGGATACACCAACAAATTTTTTCACCGCATTCGGTGAAACTTCATAATACTTCATCCCTCTACCGAACAACGACATTCTTATGCCCCAACCAATTCCGCCAAGTTGAATGGCTTGTTGGCTAGCATATCCGAATCCCTCAATGACAATAAAATCATCTTTTTGGATGTGTTCAATTACTTCATTTATCAAAGTTACCATTCGTTTCGGGTCCTTGTCTGATATACCGGAAAGCTCTTTTGCTTTTAAAACACTCCCGTCTGCACCAATAGCGACAAAACCAGTTTTGGTTGATGGGTCAATTCCTACAAAACGCAAGTCATATCCCTTCTTTCGTCTTTCCATGGATCTTCATTTTCTTTGCTACAAGGAATTAAACTAGAAATCTTTAAATATTGGATTCTTTGGTGATATACGATTTCCCGTGCATAAAAGAGTTTTGTTTCATCCATAATCAAGTCAAAGTGCCTTTCACATAAATCTACTAGTGCAAATGTTTTTGTCGCTTCATTACAGCAGTTTGGATATTTACATTTACTCATATTTGTCCTCCTCTCAAATTCACAGTTCTTCAAATTTTTGTTTCCAGCCCTTGAATAGTAATCTGAATTCATTTATACCTGTGTCACGGCCCTTAGCGATAAATTGCTGAATTACTTTACCTTGTGGATGTGTGTCGTTTGGATCATGCCAAAGAAATTCAACAACGTCAGCATCTTGTTCGATGGCCCCGGATTCTTTCAAATGGGAAAGCATCGGCTTTTTGTATGTTTCGCTATCACGGGTCATCTGTGAAAGCATCATAAAGCAACAATTCATTTGTCTAGCAATATCTTTTGCAGCTTTTGTTACGTTCCCAATGGCTTGTGAACGTGTTTCACTTTTTTTCTGTGGAATGTTCATGATTTGCAAATAGTCAACTGCAATCATGGCAATTTTCCCGTGTTTTCTCTTCATTCTTCTTGCATCTGCTCGTATTTCGTCGATAGAAACATTACTTCTGTCATCGATATAAATAGGCAAACTCTCTAACATTTCCCAGTTATATTCGATTAAGTCCATATCATCTTTAGTTAATTTTTTGTGCTTAATTCTCGGATAAGGAATACCGGTAAGATTGGCCATCATTCTGTCATATAATTGATTTCTGTCCATTTCTTGCGAGTAGATCATAACTAACCCTTGTTTTTGTAATGCTACTCCTAGCACTCTCTGTAATAACATTGCCGTCTTACCAACAGACGGACGACCAGCCGATACAAAAAGCCATCCACGCCATACACCATGTGCCCAATCGTCGAATTTCTTGAATCCAGTTGGTATGAATTCAGCTTTCTTTTTTAGATATTCAAAATAATTTTCGCGAGTTTGTTCAACAGCTAACATTTTACTATTATCAACCGGTCTGATTTCTGCAACTAATTCTTCGACACGCGAGAAGAATTCTTCATCAGATTCATAATCTTCGCGGTTCATTCCAGTTAATATATGACCTGTATTTCTCACACGTCTTTCTAATGCACTAGACCGAACAATCTTTGCATAATGCACCGCATTGGCTGCTGTTGGACAAGAATTAGCTAATTCTGCCAGATAAGTCATATTTACTTCGCCTATTTTGTTGTGCTTCAAATACATTTCAGCAACCGTTACAACATCGACCGGCTCATTCCTTTTGTCCAACCATTTCATTACTTTGTAGATTTGTTGATGTTTCGGAACAATAAAATCTCGGTCTTCCAAAAATGAAATGTCATCAAGGACACTTGATTCTAAGAAAACTGCACCAAGCACAGATTGTTCAGCCTGTATTACTAATGGATCTATAAACTCTTCTCTAAGTTCACCATTTAAAGTCATCTGGATCACGACCTTCTGCTATCCAACGTTGTAGTGCAATTTCACGGTCTCTTGTATCATTAAATTGTTGTTGTGGTTTGTGATACTGATTTTTCTTAGTTTTTTCAGCGTTCATTTTGATAGCCAATTCAGCAAACTTCTCTCGCAGTTTTTTAGCGCTCAAAACATTCGTTTTCCAGAAATCATGCTGCGTAACCCAATCCATAACATCTTTGGCCAAACGTTTGTCAACTTTATCGATTTCAATCAGTTTCCGCATATCATCTGCCCATGTTTGTAAGTTGGATTTTCTGATGAGATGTTCGATACCTGCATCTTTTGCAACTGCAGCAACTTTGTCGTAGAAGTAAATTGCCATCTTATAGTAAGTGTTGTTTTCGTCATAAACTCGTTTTTTAGAATTTGATTTTTTCTCAAGTTTTTCAGTAGATTCTTCCGCTATTTCCTGTGCAGCTTGCTCTGCTTTTTCTGCTGTTTTTGATTTATTTAACCATTCAGAATAATTTTTGTTGAAAGCCAATATTTTCGACCCCCTTTTACCAGTTCCAACCACATTGATGATTTTTCTTTCAATTAGTGTCTCTAGCTCTCTAGCAACTTGGGTTTTTGATCCGTTTATATATGTTGCTAGTTGACTGTACGACATTTCGTATTCTTTACGCTGAAATCCATAAGTGAATCGCCAAATGGCTAACAATATTCTGAATTGAGTTCCATTCAGATCTGCCTTCATGATTTCCATTAGGATTTCATTCGCTATGCGTGTGTAGCCTTTTTCTAATTGAGGATTTGCCATAGGCGTTCATCCAATCAATTTTTTGAGAGAAAAAACTGTGTCAGCCTTTCAGCAAACAGTTCAATGTCTTTTTCTTCGTTTTCAACATAAGGTTTGTCTAACCAATCTCTAATCAT
The DNA here is from genome assembly GCA_023405135.1 of Bacillota bacterium. GTDB lineage: Bacteria > Bacillota > Bacilli > Bacillales_A > Planococcaceae > Ureibacillus. The sequence goes on from JAEXYZ010000047.1 coordinate 24,578, forward strand.
GTTTTTCAAAACATCCATTTTATCTAATGAATAACCGTAAACTAATGCATGGAGATATTTTGTTGGATAGTTAATAGCGAACTCTCTTAAAACTTTCACTTCATCCGATTGTCCGTTTGCATTATTGAAAATACTTAGAAATAGTAAGTTGATTTCATCTTTATTGGCCATATTGCTTAATCTTACTTTTAAACTTTCAAACGCTTGATAGACTTCCTGGTTAACTAGCACCGTCATCTAAATCACCTCGATTTCGTAATGTTCTCTTGGTTTAAAACCTTTTTTAAGTAAAGCACTTTGAACTGTCATTAATGCGAGTGCTGGCATGTTGTTTTTGCTCGATAAGTGAGTGAGATAAATCTTTTCACCTTTCCCACGTACTAATTGAGCAAGTGCATCTGCTGTTTGTTGGTTCGATAAATGCCCGTTATTTGATAGAATCCTAGCCTTTACACTGTCCGGATAATCAGATGCTTCAACCATTTTTGGATCATGATTTGCTTCGATGATGTAAATATCACTGTTGTCCATTGCTTCAATCATGGATTCATCTACATGTCCTGTGTCCAGGCAGACAGAAACTTTTTTATCACCGTCTTTTATGGTGTAACCAACTGGATCATAAGCATCGTGGTGAGTTCTAAACGATTTTACTGTGAATTCTCCGACTTTAAATTCATTGCCGGCGTTAATATTCCATGAGTTTTTTACACCTTCAATTGACCGCCATTCTTCTCTGCCAGCCATAACTGGAATCAGATATTTATTGGCAAGAGGTAAGCCTTTAATATGATCCACGTGTGCATGTGTTATTAGAATGGCATTTATCTTATCCGGTCGTATTCCAACGTCCAACAAACGTTTCTCAATTTTCGTTTTGGCTATTCCGGCATCCACTAGAATGATAGATTCGCCGGACCGAACGGCGATGCAATTACCGCTCGATCCAGAAGCTAAGATGTCAACTTTCATGGTGAAACACCACTTGCTACACGCAGTGCGTAATAAATCTTTTCTAATTTGCTTTCAAGGGATTTTGCATTAACATTCATTTGATGAAGTTCTTTTTCTAATTTCCATTTATGGATAATCATTAACAGAAGTGGATCATCAATTTTTTTGAAACATTTTTCATCCCACCATCCAGAAGAACCTCCAACAGTTACTTCACTGGTTTTTTTATCAATACCAACGTAATTTATGAAATAAATCCACCCTCTGTCTTCCGAGTAACTACGCGAATTTATTTGTACAACCGATTTATTTTTTTCGTCTTTTTCATACCTGCAGTCGTACACAAATTCTCCAACTTCAAATTTTGGCTGTTCAAGTGCGCCGTCAATACATTGTTCTAACGTATCGACTTCATCTATAATATTTCGCTTAAAATCTTCATTTAACGAATCTTCATCATAGATTAACTCTTTAATACGAGCGATTATTTCACGTGCAATTTTTTCATCCATTCAATTCACCTCACTCTAAAGAATCTCCATCAATTACTTGTGCAGCTTGCATTTCGATGTGCATGTCCAAAAGTTCATTCAATCCAATGTAATCCGCTAAAGTTCCACTGAAATTCGGAACATGTTTTTGTAAATAAGCTGTTTGTTCTTCCGTTGGAATACCTAGTGATTTGAATTTGTGTGAAATTTCTTTTCGTAACTTCTTAATTTGTTCTTCTTCACTGCTTTCTTCCGGTTGTTGTGGCGCATCAATAATTTCTTGTTGTGGAGTAATATCTATTCGTTGAGGTTTATATTCTGGAATATCAGCATTTGTAGCTTTGTTTTCTTCATCTTCCGTATACATAGCTCCAAGCGTTTGAGGGAATGCTTCACGAAGTGCATTCACGATAGCAACTTTACGGATCATGTTCATCGGTTGTTCTTTCCAAGTGGATTGCTTTTTATTAAATTCATCGAACGCAACTTTCACTTCAATTGGTTTGTCGCGGTCAGCTCGATAAACCCTACACCATCCACCAACAAGTTCCGCATTACGCGGTTTAATGGCCCCAACAACTTCTTTCAATTCACCATCGATTTCATAAATGATGCCAGCTTCAAATCCTAAATATTCTTCATGCTGTTCAGCGCGTTTCATAAATGCTTCTTTTGATACAACAATTTGTGCCGGTGAATTTCCGAATTTGATAAGATATGCTTCATTAAGAAATGGATTAAGTTTTTGATATTGGCACAAATTCATATACATTAAGAGCTCCTGGTCTGTGATGTTACCACCGCCACGAACTAAATAATTCTTAACTGTTTCCGGTTGTAACTCGATTTTTTCTCCTGCGATTTCATAAGTGATTGGTTTAATTGCTAATTGATTGTTTGACATACTATTTTTCCTCCTTAATCTCTTGAACTCTAAAACTTGTTACATCTGCAGATTTGTAAAATAAGCTGCTGTAGAAGCTGCTTTCGTCTTTTAAGAAACTATTTACTTCTAATTCTTTTTGGACCAATTTAGAAACCTCATCGGCAGTCCAATTATCTGGAACTTCGTAATAACGGACGAATTGATCTTGATCTGCACTATCTGCAGTCGAATAAACGACATTTGTATAAAAAGTAACTTTAAACTTTTTCATTAAATACAGCCCCTTCCCATTGAGGTATTTTCCTAGTTGTGCCTATTTCCCGATGGACAAGATGTAATTCTAAAGGAAGATTTTTTGTAACAAGCCAGTTATTTGGATTCAGTCCGCATTTTTTGATGGCCATCTTTTGCCTGCGCGTTGGACGTTTACCTTTCATTAGATATTTCCCACCTCATCTACCAACTCACCGAATTGACTTTTTAACACTTTTTCAATTTCCAACTTCATATCAAAACCCATCATTCACTCACCTCAATTTTCAATTTTTGTCCTGCCACAACACGCGAAATAATCAATTGTCCAGATGGCTCTTTGAATCTAGTGATAGATTCGGAGTTATCAATAAACACTGGTATAATTAGATCGCTTTGCTTAGATAGCACTTCTCGTAATTCCAAGCCAGCGCGAATTGTTTCTGAAAGTGAAAGTTTACTGTATGGTTTTCCATCAAGTTCAATTTCAAATGTCGGTTTTAACTCACCATTTTTTTGTTCGTTAAATAGCTTTATAGAAAGAGTTTCAAACAAGGATTGTACTTTTTCAGCTTGCAATTCCGCTTCTTTGGCTCTGAATGCTTTGACTGAATCGAGAATAAAGATTGATTCATTTAGCGATTGCAGCGTTTCTTGTTCTTCTTTTTCTGCTTGCTCTAATTGTTTCTTTAAACTTTCAAAACGTTTGTACTTATCAATTTCCCATTCAAGTTGATAAATTTTTTCTTGAATTTCACGTGACTTCTCAATTTGCTCAGAAATATCTACGAACTCTAGTTGTTCTAGTTGGGCTTCGAGTTCTATACGTTTTTCAACAACCGCGTCAAATTGCTGTTTTATACTGTTCATTCGTCCTTGTTTTTCTTGTTCAGCAGCTTGAATCGCATCACCTTGAAGTGGCTGTTTACAAACTCGACAAGTATCTGCGATTGCTTCGTCCTTAATTAATTTGAACTGTTCCTTTAGCTGTTCACGTTCATCAAGCAAAGATTTTATTTGATTTTGCAACTGATTAATTCGAGCATTATTTTCACTTGCTTTATCTGTTACTCGTTCGATTTCTTCGCGCTGATTCTTAAGTTGTGACAATTCAGCATTTAACGAATCCAGTGGAACATTCGGAGCGTTTTCTTCTAATTGCTCTTTAAGAGTCTTCGTCCTGCTTTGAGCTGCTATATAATCTTTGTCCTTTTTGTTTTTGTTTTCTTTATGAATCTTTTCGATATCATCAAGCGTATATTTCTTTAAAAGCTCGCCTAATAATTTGGATTGTTCTTCTGGTAACTCTTTCAACACATCTTTGACATAAGGTGCCGGTACATATTGAAGAATCATTGTTCGTTGTTTTTCCCAGTGAAGAGACGGGAAGTAATTTGGATTGAACAGAGACATAAACAATTCTTTATCGAACATTTTTTCAATCAGTTCGTTATATTCAGTTGCTTTCGATGGAACTTCATTGATGTAGTATTTGGCTTTTCCTTTTTTAAGTCCACGGCCAAGTAGTAAATTTTTGCCGTCAATATTTAATAAAAGGGAAACTAATGTTTCATCAGATTCATAAGTAATTGGTGTTGGGTCCAACTTGCTACCGAATGGATCTGTGCCGTAAAATAGAAATGTAATAGCTTCTCCAATGGAGCTTTTTCCTTGAGCATTGTCACCAGTGATTTGTGTTACCTCGCCAAAGTTAACTTGCAAATCATGGTGGCTTTTAAAATTTTTTAAGATTAGTTGTTTAAATGTGATTTTCAAATTTACTCCCCCTTTAGAATCTTCTTACACCAATCAATTTTGACTCCTTGCGATTGAAGTTCTTTGATTAAGTGATTCAGCATTTCTTTTTTAGTCAACGAATTCACCTCTATTCATCATCATCTAATTTGACTAATTCTAAGTAATTCCTAGGTTTCTTCCGTTTCGCAATTCTACGTTGATAAGTTGGAGTTAAATAAAACTTAATAGTATTTAATTGCACTCCTCTAGCAACTGCGATTTCCTCAAGTGTGCCAATCATCAACAACTCCTCTCCTTTATAAAGTGCATATTCTTCCATTGATTCACCCCCTTTAAATACTCAACCAAGTAATTATTAGAATGATAGTGATAGCTGCATAAACCCCATAGAACCAAATAATATCCGACCAATGATATTCATCCGTCAAAAAATATTCGGTGATTTTTTTCATTTATCTACCTCCTCTACAAAAAAGAATCTTTCGAATTTTTCACCCTTGAATGTATTTAAAATTCCAGCAATTAACTTTGGTCCAGGTTGGTTATATTTAGGGTGACTTGGTTTCAATTTAGCTCTCCAAATTTGAGTTGTAGATACTCCAATTAATTCAGCCAATTCCTTATCAGATTTAATGTCAGCATCAATTTGTGCCTTCATAAGTTCTTTTACATTCAAACGTATAGTTGCTTCTTTCATGTATAACACCACCTTTACGCACATAGAATATACGTATAATACGTATATAATTACGTTTGGTAATTAAAAAATAACACGTAATTATATACGTGTCAAATGTTTTAAGTAAATAATTGCGTATACGTAAATAAATAGGTATAATCATTATTGTGTTTGATTAAAGTGAATGAAACATAGGAGGATGGATAGTTTTATGGAAATTAGAGATCAATTCGGGGATTTTCTACGGAAACTAAGAAAAGCAAGGGGATATAAAGCTCAAAAAGATTTCGCAGATGTAACTGGTATTAGTCAAGCTAGCATATCTAGGATAGAGAATAACACTCAAAAACCTGAGCCAGATACGTTGAAGGTTTTTTCTAAAGTATTAAATTACCCATATGCTGATTTGATGGTAAAAGCGGGATATTGGGATGAAGATGATGCTCTTGGTGAGGATATTGAAGATGCACCTAAAAATAAAGGAAATTTAGTATACGATGTTCTTGAGCAAGAACGTAATAGACAATTAACGGTAAAAAAACCAGCAAACTATTTTATCAAATCTTTAGATTTAAATGATGATGATCTTCTTGAAAAATTTGAACTAATGTTAGATGGTAAACCTTTAACGAAGGAGGAAGCGAAGGGAGTTATTGCTTACCTTCGTTCTTTACGGGAGTTGCAACAATAATTTCTTTTATTTTTTCTATGTCGATATTTAAAATTTTAACAACTTCCTCAAGAGATACAGATACTTTCACAAATAATACTCCCTTCACTATGACACACATTCAAAATGAATGTGTTTTTTTATTTTAATGTATAATCCATTTTATACGAACATCTGTTTGTTTTCAACAATTATTTTCTTTATTGCAAAAATTTTGAAATGATAAAAGCCACTCATTAATTGAGTGGCTTAATCTAATGCAGGATGATTGTGATAATGATCAGCAGTATCTGGAATATTGTTAAATAAGAATTTATCCCAATTTATTTTTTCAAGTGTTTCTTTCTTCATATCAATCGACATAACTAAACTATCCGATTCATTACCATATTGATCTACAAGAGGTAAATACCAATTAATTAAAACAATATCGAATTCAGTTGATTTGTGTAACTCTTCAAAAAGTTTTTTGGTATCCATCCAAATTCCTTTTTTAGTCATATTTGTTGTTAGATTTTCAGATGCGTTAAGTGAAATAATTATACCATTATCTCCCTCTGAGAATACTACACTACGAATGCGGTCTTTATTTGTATTGTTTGTTTTACCAAGAGCTTTTGTAATTATCTTTTTCACTTCATCCACAACAGGAGATTCAACTTCTTGTAATGTTTCTGTTACTTGTTCCTCTTTTAATTCTTCATCATTACTATCTTCACTTGTATTCTCTTGTTCTATATTTTGATTTTCTGATGTTTCTTTTGATTCACCAGGTGGTGTTTGTGTAGGTTCATCGCAAGCTGCTAAAAGAAATAACATTATAATAGAAACTATATAAAGTATCTTTTTCACGAACAATTCCTCCTGATTTACTATTTTGGTTAATTATAACAAATTGCTTAACCATTGAAAAATTTATAAATTAGAAAGCTTCACCTACTGTTCTTAAAATTTCTAAAAATACTGGAGATAATTGAATTAGTATATATCCAAGACCAGCGTGCATCATCATGTCAAATGCTTTTTCTTTGTTGCCAATCATGATTAAAAAGAAGGAACATACTACGATTACGCTGGCGATTGGGAATGAAATAGCGACTAAAATTTCTACTATCGGATCAAGTATTGTGGCCAACATTTCTAATGATTTATCTGCTATAACTCCTGTTGGTTGTGCGACTGGAGCATTAACCATGAGTGGTGTAAATGATTCAACGAGTGTGGATGGCTCCGAAATTGGCAACTGTTCTAATACGTTTATCGGTTCTTCCACAATCGGTGGCTAAACAAACAATTATACAATTACTTATTCAACTCCAAAAAAGCCACTCAAAACGAGTGGCAATTTTATTTCACCAATACAACCACTCAGGACCACGCATATTTTTACCGTTAACAAACTCCACTTCTCCACCTAAATACTTGCTTGCAAGATCCTCGTAATATTTGTCCAGTAAATTACGCAATGTGTTGTTAAAGTATTTAGTGATAGATTTTACACGACCATTTTTAACCGCTCTAAACGTGTATTTTAAAGCTTCTATTGCAATATCGATATCTGGTTTATTTATTTGCTTAGCTGTTTGTGCAATAAAGATACCGTAGCATTTGGAAGCTAGTTTACTATCATTAACAAAGTAGCTTACAAACCGTTTTAATCGCCCGTATGGTGTTTGCTCTTTAGTTACTAACAAGTTATCCACATTTTCGCTTACCGACTGCGTAGCATACGTATCTTTAGAATTATTTAATAGATTAAAAGAGTTTAATGGTTGTTTTTCAAAATTTTGTTCAGAAATGTTGTCTTTATTAGTGTTTTCAGCATTTGATTGCTCGGACATTTTCGCTGGGACATTATGCGGTAAAATAATATAGATGTTTGCTCCTTGGCCACCTTTTCCGCGAGTATAATTTACTTTTTTAATAATGCCCAATGATTCTAATTTTTTGATTGCACGATAAACAGTTTTCGTGCTAATTCCAAGACTATCTGCAATCGTTTCCGCTTTTAAATGAGAAGCACCAGGGTACTGTAACGAATGTGAAGCAAGTTTGAAAACGATGGCACGTTCTGATTTAGTTAGATCATAGTAATGTGCTTGAATGTGTTTTTCAACGTGCTGATCCATTTCTTCTACTGATGTAAATGTTGTGTATTGTGCTAAGTATTCAAATGCCATCGTTCTCACCTCGCTTCCCCACTTCACTCATTGATTAATTCATTAAATCTTCTACAATTTCTTTTACTTCATCAGTTTGCTCTTTAACTTTCTTTGGATATCTAAAAACATCAACGTAATGCCGAATAGCCTCGAATTCACCTTTCACATACTTCGGAAGTTTTTCATCGTACAAATTACTTGTAAAATAGTCATATTTTCCACGACTATTTAATTTAAAAACTGTGATGTCCGCTTGAATTAATCCGCCCTGGTCGAAGATGTGGTATGTTATTTTCCATTTACCGTTATCGCTAATCCAAGAGTTTTTCTCGATTGTTTTAAGCATTATTAATCAACCACCTTCAAAATTTACTTAATCGAAATCCGCTTTCAAAAAAATTTCTTTTAAGTAAATTTTCTTTTAAGTAAATCATAATTTCTTTTAAGTAAATTGTCAACAAATATTTCTTTTAAGTAAAATATGTATTATTATTTAATTAGAAATTTATTCATTATTTACTTTTTCCACAGTTGAAAGTAGGTGACGTATGGTTAAATTAGTTTCAAATTTAGGAAATTTATTAAAACAAAGAGGATGGGACCAAAAAAGACTTGTGGAAGAAACAGGTCTAAATCCTCGTACAATCAGTGAATTGGTAAATAATAAAACTATACGAATTAATAAAAATGCATTAGAGAAAATTGCAGAAGCTTTGGATATAAAAGATATCAATTTGATTATCCAGTTTGAAGATGACAATAACGAAGAAAAATAAAAAGCCAAGTAGAAAATTATCTACTCGGCTTTTTTTATTACTTTTCACACGCCCAACCATCGCCGTCACGATCAAACTTTTCCTGATAAGCTGGATGGTCTGCAGCTACACCATTTGGATAAACTTCTCTTAATTCGGTGCAGTTTTTAAAATCTGTTTTTATATTTTCGTTAGTGGAATTGTTACTGTTTGAATTATTATTATTTGTAGATTTATCATCTAGATCATCGCCATTAGTCGTTCCATCTTTACCGTATTGCCACAACCCGCGATTATTTTCGCGTGCTTCTCTTGCGAATTTGACAAAAAATTCACTGTACGTTACATCAGGAACGTATGTTGCAGGTTGTGCATATCCATTTAATACTAAATCTGCATTAAACATTTTTGTTCGAATTTCATTTTCGTTCATTAAATCAGTTGGAACTTCTAACCAAACTAATCTCAACAAACGACCGTAACGATCCGTTTCAGATACGTCTTTTTGCAAATATACCGTTTTACCTTCCAATTTAGATTTTGTATAATTGCTCGCTTCCTTTCCGAATACTTCAGTTCTCGTAGTTGATTCAGGTGTATTAACGCCGATTAAACGAACTTTACTACCATTAACCAACTCAAATGTATCCCCATCCACAACTCGTGATACTGTAGCAGCTTCAAGTCCTAATTTTTTTGCAATTTCCGCTTTATCATAAGTTGTATTATTTTGAACCGCATTCATTGCACGATACATAAACACTGCATAGTGCGCACGAGTTAATGAATTGTTCGGTTTAAATGTACCGTCTTCATATCCTGTTGTTACTCCACTGGCATATAACGCTTTGACAAATTCTTCGTACTTTGTATTTTTAACATCATTAAATACAAAATCTGTATTAGGTTCAAGATTAAATGCTACTGCTAAAATTTTAGCCATCTCACCACGAGTTAATGGTACGTTAGGATTAACATTACCATTCTTATCTATATCAAGTAGATCCGCTTCCAGTAGCATTTTGAGTTCATTATAGTACGGATGTGTAGCAGATAAATCTTTTGGCTGTATAAAATTCTTTGTTTTTTCAAGTGTCAGTTTGTTCACTTGTAACGCTCGCGCTACTAAAACAGCAGCGTGTTGACGGCTCAATGTTTGGTTTGGCTTGAAAGTGCCATCAGGATAACCTTGGATGATTCCTTGTTTGTGCATTTCTGTGATGATTTGATAGTACTGATAGTTTGCCGGAATGTCAGTAAATTGTTTCTGTGCGTCCGCAGGAATAGGCGCTACTAATGCAGGTGTAGCTATAGCTAATGCTAGTGTAGAAATAAATAATTTTTTCATAAACTGCCTCCAAAATATCAAAATTATATTTTGGATAATTATAACAAAATAGGTTTGATTTATCTATTCTATAATGTACGATATGGCAAATTAAGTAGTCTTTTAGCTTCTTCATTTACCCAATTGCGCAGAGCAATATTTGAGTACTTTAACTCGAACTTTATTCCTTGTTCCAGAACAATATACTCGGTGAATGATTCATCCAAACGATTTTCTGAATCAATTTTTACTCCATTTCTATATAATTGGTCCTTTTTATTACTTAATAATTATTTGACCATTAACCCCTCAAATTTTGTTTTTGGCTAATAAACTCGATAGAAAAGTGCAATACAAATTGGAAGATTATTTCTATAATTACAATAAAAAGGGGGTGGGAATTTGAAAGTGCGGGTGCTTTTGAAGAGTGGGGCCATAATTGTAGTGAATTTGGGAATAGTACCTATGCATATTCAAATGGATAACCAAATGATGTTTGATTACATGCTAGACATTTTTGAAGAGAAAGGAATACGCGTAAAAGAAATTGCAGCAATTTTTCCAGATGATTACGAATTTGAAATGATTAATTAAGTTATTCAAATAACAGAATCCGCCCTCCACACGGAAGGCGGTTTTATGATATTCAATAAATAATTCATAACTAATTTCATTTTAATAATTATTTATTTGCTTGTCTATATAGTACTGTTGCAAACTGTTCACGTGTGAGCGCTTGTCCTGGTTTTTGACCGTTTAACAATCCTTCTTTTTTAGCCCACTCCCATGCTTGCTTATGGGTTTCTGATACTGTTGTTTCTTTTGCACCGGTCAAAATTTTTACTTGGTTTTGCAATTCAGTAATTAATTTACTTTGCGCTTCGATTATTTTTTTCAATTCATTATATTGTTCCATAGTTAATTCTCCCCTTCTGATTAATTGTACTTTTGTATTGCTGTTCGTCGGAATAATCACTTCACCTTCCAGCGAGTATCCTTTCGGCATTTTCCAATTTTTCGTCACTTCAAAATGTGGACGGTCGATATTGTTTGGCCAATCCCCTCCCCAAGTAATGCCCAGTCTTCGAGCAATGGCGCCAACTTTATTCAAAGTCGCAGTGTCATATAAAGATTTTGGGGGTGCCACTGCTATATCCCAAGCTAATCTCGATGTATGTCGGCTTGACCTTGTCCAAGTGACAATCTTGCCAGGTCTCGTTCTACCTTGCTCGTATAAGTAATTTTGTCTAGCTTGGGAACGGTATGTTTCGGTAATAAAAATGTCTGTTATCCCCGCTTTAAAGCATTCCTGGAATAGCAATCTGCAAGCAGTTTGAGCGACCGGTAATAATTCGTTTAAATCACGACAAGTAGTTGTTACGCTGCTCATTTTTTATCGCCACTTTCACCAGTTTTTTCTTTTACCATCGATAAAATATTTTTAAAGTAACCCGTGAGAGGTGCATCAATCTTCGTGCCATTCTCGGCTATTGACACTAATTCCATTACCGCTAAAGCTACCGCAAAGCCATCTCCTGCAAAATGTATATCTGGCACAATTAACGCAATAGCATAAACTGCAGCTAAAAGTAATAAGTAATAAATTTTCTTTAGCAATCCAGTGAATCCAATTCGGCTGTTTAATTCTTTTCGAATAATCGCTGCAATAATTCCTGTAATGTAGTCAATCGCCATTAAGCCGAGTAAAACAACAACTGCTAACCCTAAGCCATCAACTAGATAAGAAATGATACTTCCAATTGTTCCAAACACTAATGCTACTTTCTGCTCGATGTTCATTTGATTTACTCCTTTCAATAAAATAACCTTCCACAAATCAATCATGTGGAAGGCATAAAAAAGCACCCTCGAGTGAGAGTGCAATAAAGTTTACAAATCATTAAATATCTCTACTATTTTTCGGAACGATTCCAAATTTCCTCTATTATAAGATAAATCTTTCCGTAATTCATTTATTTCATTTGTAAGATACTCTATATCTGTCTCAATTATCATCTTAGCGCTAGAAGGTTCTAATTTTTCATTCACAATTTCAAGTATTTCTAATCTTTCTTTGGCAAGCTGTAATGCTTCTTCTGTTTTCTCGAGTTCATTTTTATAATGTTCCACTCTTGATTCGTAATGCTCTTTCTCAAACTGTAATGCTTTTTCCCTCATATAATCCCCCTTTCATCTACTTATTTCGACTAAAGGAGGAATTTTCCTTTAACAATTTTTTGACATAAAAAATAAACGCCCCATCACTGCGCGTTTTCTTCATCTAATATTTGATTTACTACTTCTCTTAAATTAAACAAATTCGGAACTTGATTACGAGTGTATTTACCTTCCCTTACGTTTCTAGCCCATATTCTCGCAAGTGCTGATTCTTTACTATAAAGCATTAATTATACCCTCCTTGAAGAATTGCTAGTGTTGTTGTTAATTCTAAAATTGCTTGTTCTTGTTCTGCAATTTTATTTCTTAAAATTTCAATATCGCTTTTTGGTATATCTTCAAAAATTGGTTCTTTTGTTTCTACATTTACAGCTACAACATGTTTTCCTTCTGGAATCTCAATCTCTAAATACGGTATTCCTACAGGAACTCTATAAGAACCGGTGATTTGTTGAACAACATGTCCTTCGTTGTCATAGATAATTAATGTTTTCATAATATAAACCTCCTTTTTATCCCCAAGCGTACCAATTATATTGTTCCGATTTTGATGATACTGCTAATCTAAATCCCGATGTAGTTACGTATAACTCTATTGAGTTAGATTGTGGGGCTTTATAAAAAGCTGTCTCATACATATTACGCCCTCCATCAAAACTCCCCACTAAACATGATTTAGAGTCAATTATACTTAAATATAAACAGCCCAAATATTTAGCGTTACTATTTTGCAACAATATTACTCTAGGTAAAAAATTTAACCCGCTAACTTCTACAATATAATACTTTTCATAATCGCTTGTATAAGCATTTGCAAACCAATATTGTGAACTACTTGAAGTAACAGAACCACTTGCGAATTTTGTGCCACCCATACTTTCAGGAGTAGCTGCTCCTGCCACCCCGAAAATTGATTTTCCACTAACGATATTAGCGGAAATTAAGTTACTATCTCCTTTTACATACCCGCTACCGTTGTGATAACCTGCAGGGATTGCTTGATTGCTAGTTGTTGGAGTTATAATTTTAGTTCCTTGATTTGTCATTGTACCGGATTTACCCGCTATTGAGTAACCCGATAACACCTTTGAAGCATCAAACTCAACCTTTTTCACAATACCTTGCCCGTTATGGTAGCCTTGAGGGATTATGATATCTGATTGTCCAGGAGTAATCGTCACCGCACCATTATTTTTCATGGTACCAATTAAATCCCCTGCATCTGATACTGCTGTTTTCCCTTCCAACAAGTCTGCTTCGGTTGCTGTTCCACCTCCTCCCTCACCCTGTAAGATAAAATTTCCAGCGCTGTATCTTAATGAATAAATACCGCCAGCGTTTAATATTTTTACCTCTCCGCCGTTAGCTTTTTTGATTGGGATAGCACCTAAACCATTCACGTTAATATAAGTCGGTTCAGGTAGGCTGTCTGCGTTGATTTTAACGACTAAACCCATACCTTCTTTGTATTCGTTTGGTGCAGGGTTTAATGTTACTGAATATACATTGCCGTTATTAGTCGTTTCTGCATATCCAGGGTGTGCTACATAGTCAGCTGTGTGTCTATCGATTTGATTTTGTAGATTTGCCGCAATATTCGTATCTAGTAAATCTTTAATAGATTCGAGCCATGCTTCAAAATCACTTTGTTCTAAGTTCATCCATTGGTCAAATTCTGCTCGCTTGGCATCCGACCATGTTTCAAAATCATTTTCATAATGTTCTTTTTGTTGAGATATCCATGATTGGTATTGGTTAAATAATGTTGTCGTATCTACTTGGTCAACAGTACCGTGTACGATACCACATAGCTCATTGTTTAGTCTTAAATCAGTTATGTTCGCTTGAGTTATTTGAGTGGCACCGTTATTAATGAATACGTCTGCCAATGCTAATTCGTATGCATCTGCATCACGTTGTAGTGCTGGTGGAGCCGGATTGCTTGAAAATGTGCCTTTTTTTATGGCTATCTCAATTTGTCGAGATTGATGGTTTAATCGCATTACCACACGGTCAATTCGCTTTAATACACCATCTGCTATGTCGTGTTGCAACACATAATCACTGTCATTATTAATGTAGTAACCGTTAATCCAGCCTTTTCCTGGTTTTACTATGGTTGTCATATTGATACCTTCAATAACTTGTAATCCCGTGGCTGGATTAGGAAATACGCCGTTTGCAATGAAACTAGCAAAGTATTCTGCGAAAAATGCAGCGTTGTATCTCCTATCTCCATTGACCGAGTTGAAAAAACCGCTTCTTATGGTCATCGTTTCGCTCCTCTCTTTATTTTTTGTAAAAAGTTTGGAATAGCAGTACCAAACTCTAATTCCAATGAATAGCCGCTTTTATTCCATATTTCTGTTGCTTTAACCACTCTCGAATGTGTAACAATTCCTAACTCATCATTTCGATTCGTGATTTTATCGCCAATAAAAAAATCAACACCGTACACATTTTGTGAGTCGACATTGATTTTACTTTCAAAACTTCTTACCCTTGGATATTCAGATAAATTTGTAAAAGCTGTATATGTCAAAACGTTAGTGTATTCTTCATCCGTCAATGTTATTTCATTTCCATTTTCATCTGTATAAGTCTTACTTAAACTTGTACCATCCACAAACAATTCTCGACGATTAAAACCGCTGTTCGAATTGTTTACTGTTAGTGTTTTTTCAGCACCTTCGATAATTGCTGTATTTTTAAAGTCCGCTTTTTCATCTGTATATGACTGTTTGTCTACGTTGTCAAATGACTTCGCAAAAATTATTTGTGGAAGAATTGTCTGTTCGGCACTTCTATCTTCACCCTGAAAAACGCTAAATACATATTTCTTTAATTCATGATTTAATAGTATTTCAAATGAAACTTCATATTTTTTGCATATTTCCCATAAAGCTTGATCTAAAGGATAATTAACAAATGTTTCATCTGCATTTATGTTAATGCCGGTATCTACACCCAACACTAAATTTGGGATAATCCTATTTGGATTTGAAGGAGTAATGCAATTATATTTAACAAATTGCTGCATTACATATTCAATATTTCCTTTGAACCGCATTTGACCGTCCACAATACGCCAATTTGTCATCACCGATAAGGAACGAGCTTCAACGTGAATTGATGTTTTTGTTTCATCTGTATATTCAGCTAATTCTACATAATAACCACGATGGATATCGTTTGATTTTACAATGATTCGATCTTCATCAGCTAATAATAAACCAGCAATTTTTTCGTTACCTTCCACATCAATGATTAGTGGACTATGGTCATAGTATTGAGTTATGCATTGAATTTGTTCATAAATATCAATAACACCAAGCTTATTGAAGTGAAGGTCGTACACATATAATTCAATTTCCTTTTGCATACGTTATACCCCCACAAATTTGTTAGTGAAATTCATTGATACTTCTAAGTTGTCCAATCCGCTCTCTGCATCATAACGGAATAAATTATCTCCTGGCTCTAACTGCAACCATGTGGAATATAAATCGAACGCATTGAAAATATTTGTTCGTATATTGTTCCGAATAAGTGTTACCGACTTTTTACCACGATTTGTATTGACTTCAATTACATCTCCACCTTGCATTTCAAAATTAATTTGCATTTCGTCGTAAGTGTTAATATTTATTAACTTTGGTTTACTTACACTAGCAATCGCTTTAAAACGAACAATCATACCTGTGTCACTATCGCCACTGTTATAGACATTAGCAATCAATGAAGGTGAACGATAACCCATTTCAATACCGCCTTCTACAATTTCAAGTGGAAATTCGAATGCACCAATCCATAAAGCAATATCAACACTCTGTCCATTCGCTTCATAAATGTTCGGATCATTACAACTAAATAGTGCAATAACTTTTTGCCAACTTTTGTTACAATTTTCGAAACCTTCCGGCATGTCAGGAACGGCTTCTAAGTTCAGATTGATGTAGTATGACGAACCGCCTTTTGTACTGAATTCCATTTTCATAGGATTATACTTTGGATTAAGTACTCGAATAATTTCTTTTCGCTTTTGTTCTGTCCAATTATCATCTCGACCTTTTTTATCTATATAAAAAGACATATCAACATCACGATTATTTAAGATTGTGCGTTGATATGTCGAACCGTCATTATTACTGCCACTATAACTTACATTTGCTTTTAACCCAGATAAATTAATGCCACTTAACAGCTTAAAGTAGCGACCAAACTCGATAAACTCGCCGTTTGCATTTGTAATTTTTACTTTGTTTTTATCAGTTATCAAGTCGCCACCTCCTTAGTTGTATTTAAGCGCTAAACGTCTTAAAGTTCTTTCGATAGCAATATCATTATTCGATACTCCATAATTGTTGATAACTGGAGCAAATGTACGACTGTTATTCACAGAATTATTAACATACGATACATTCCCTTGCGCTAAGCGATTAGCGTTATAATTTAACATTTCTTGAGCGTTAATAACTGAATCTGCAAGCTTTGCAGACATAGAATATACTTTTTCAATCATTTTTTCCATACCGATAACGAGACCTTCACCAATATTCACACCGTAACTCATTGTGACACGAGATGGACTGTGAATATCCAATGCCTTCATAATTGTTTCTTTTATGCCTTCCGCAATTTCTTTCACTTTTCTCCAAACCGCCTCAGCCATCGATCCAATACCATCAATTAGTCCTTGGATAATGTCCTTACCAATCTGGAATAAATCGATGTTTTCAAAAAACCTTTGTGCTTCATTCCATAAATCCTCAATAGTAGTTTTTACTAATTGCATCTTTTCGGTTACTGCATTTTTAAGTTCAGCGAATTTATTTGTAACCGTAGTGACAATATTCGCTACAGTATCTCTTACAAAAGTTTTTATGTTATTCCAAATCGTACTAATCGAATTTTTTACTGTAGTAAATACTGTTGAAGTTGTATTTTTGATATTATCCCAAGTAGTCGTGATATATCCTGAAATAGCTTCCAAAACTCCTGAAAAAATATTTTGAATTGCTTCCCAAATACTTAAAAGAGCATTCTTGGTGTTTTCCCAGATCTGTTCGGTATGTTTTTTAGCATCTTCCCAATTCCCAGTTAATAAATCTATGATAATTAATAAAGCACCCAAGAACACATTTTTAATTAATTCCCAAACTGCTTCAAAGTATTGTTTAATACCGTCCCAAACTAGCCTGATGCCTTCGCCCATCGAATTCCAATATATTTCCATAGTTTGTTTAATGATTTCTACGACTGTATTAAAGATATTTTTGATACCTTCCCAAACTGTGGAGAAGAATGTACTGATTCCGTTCCATACAACTTCTGTTATTGTTTTAACTTCTTCCCATTTAGTTATTAGGTAATCTGATATAGCGCTAAAAACGATTGTGGCAGCTTCCTTAATACCTTCCCATATACCTTTTAAAAACGCCGATACTTCGTCCCAATTTTTATACAGAGCTACGCCGATTGCAATAAGTCCAGTAATTGCGGCCACTACAATTCCAATCGGTCCACTCAATGCTGATATAACTGCTTCAAATACCGTGGCCGCGGCGCCACCACTTGTAAACAGTGGTATCAGTGCTCCGAGCGCCGATACGATTTGTCCGAAAATAATAAGTGCCGGACCTATTGCAACAGCTAGTGCGCCAAAAATAAGTATCATTTGTTGGACAAATGGACTTAATTCCGCAAACCAATTAGCAACTGATTCAAGCGCACCTGCTATTTTCGGCAACCATTGTTCGGCTAAATCAAGCAAAGTGTTACCGAGCGGTTCTAATGAAGAAGCAGCAGTTCGAGTGAATGATTCCCAACGTTGTCCAAATGTTTGTTCGACCGCGTCACTGGCTTTTTGTGTTGCTCCCTCAAAGCCTTCCATTGCTTCTTTGCTACCAAGCATGGCGTACATGGCTTTGGATTCGAGATCTTCCCACTTTGTACCGAACAAGCTAACCCCGACTTGGTTCGCCATAACTTGATCATCCATGCTTTTGAGTTCTCCGACTACCGCATAAGCTACATCAGCTACGGTAGCTTTCCCGTCAAGAAAATCTTTCCATACTTTTTGTGTTTCGTTGCTCAATTCCGCAAATGCATCGCTAGTCGTTTTGGAGCCGTCTTTCACACGAATCTGGAATTCTTTCATCACATCATTCAAATAGTCCAGATTGTAAACTCCGGATTGTACACCACGTTCCAAAACACCGAACATTTCTTCAGCACTGAAACCCATTTGCGACCATAACGGAACATATTCGGACAAATTATCGAATAACTCGTTAGAAAAATTCATACCGCGTTGTGCGCCAGCCGTCATCAAGTCAAACGCTTCATCTGCAGAAAGTCCGAAACCTTCCATCAGATTGTTTGCTGCGCGAGTCACTTCATTTACGTCTGAATCAAATGTTTTTGCCAATAACAAAGCATTTTTTGTCACTTTTTCGACTTCGCCATCGTCCAAATTGTGCATATTCTGCTTCACTCGAACAAGCGCATTTGTAACTTCATCGAGTGATTCACCGAATCCTGCCTTCCACACGTTTTTAGCTTTTTCTTCGAGTTTTGCAGCTTCTTCTGCCGTTAATCCTAAAGCCGCTTGTATTTGTCCTGCAGCATTATCAAATTGTGCTGCCGCCATGCCGGCACCTATTCCGGCAGCGCCAATCGCAGCAGAAACTTTTGACATATTTTCTCCGACGTTCTTTATTTTTTCGCCGGTTTCTTTCGCACTTTCACTGACTTCTTCGAGTTTTTGTTTAACTTTATCTAATGCACTTGTATCAGCTTGGGAATCGATTTTGACTTTTATATCTTCTGCTTGTTGCCGAAAAGCCTTTAATTTACCTTCCGTTATTTCGATTTCGCGCTGGAATTGACGATATGTTTGTGCATCGATTTCTCCGGATTGAAACTGACGATCTACTTCCGCTTGTGCTTGTTTGAGTGCATTTAATTTTGTTTCTGTATTCTTGATTGCATCCTGGAGTACATCAAATTTTTGTTTGAGCAGTGTTGTATTTTCCGGGTCAAACTTCAAAGCGCGATTAATTTGATTTAGTTCTTTACTGGTATTCCGAGATGCTTTGTCTACTTCTTTAAGTGCCTTCTCAAGTGGAGCAGCGTCCCCGGAAAGTTCTATTGTAATCCCTTTAATTTTCCCGTTCGCCATACTTTCACCTGCCTTTTTTTAATAAAATAAAAGCCCTCCACAGATTGATTGTGGAAGGCTATACATAACTTGGCGCTTCATCAGCATATTGAATAACTTTATTTTGTTTAGCTGCTTCTGGATTTTTATACTCCGCATATTCATCAATGTAATTGAAAACCATATCGACAGTCATATTTTCTAAATCTTCTTTAGTTAATTCGCATATTTTGCACATTGCATAATAACGCGCTGTTGTTAGCGTTTTGTCGCTTTTTGCGCCTTCGTCTTCAGCTTTCCCTGCGGGAATAATTTTTCAAACAATTCTTTTACTTCTTCTAAGCAGTGTAAAATAGGCATAGAATCAAAGGATGCAAACCATTCATCTGGCGGCAGAATATCTTTGTCAGCTGCTTTCGCGCAAGTCCATAAAAAATTGTTAAATAATGAAAGATTGATGTTTTTTGATTTGTTCATTTTTTCGATTTCTACAAATAAATCTTCGCCAAATTGTGCATAGTACATATTCGGTATATTTCCATGCACGTTTAATCTGATTTCACGCCCTTCAATAATAACAACCTTTTCCATTTATTTCCCTCCGCATTCAAAATAAAATGAAGCGAGCTAAAAGCCGCCCTTTAAAATCCGTTAGTTACTGGTGGTTCTTTCACTTCGTCAAACCATGTGGATGTTACTTCACTATTTGTTGATTTTGATTCAACAAAATAACGCCATACGCCATCAGAAGCACGTGGCATGAATTTACCGCTAATCGTTGGCGTTTGGAAGTTAGTTGAGCCTTGTTTTGTTTGATTTTCTTCTGATGGCAGTGTAAATTTTCCCTTGTATAGCCAAACAAATTTACTGCCGCGACCTCCCGAAAATGGAAGCTCATATCCAAACGCAAGATATGGTGCCGAATCACTCGCTTTATCAACAATACCACCGTTAGCATCTAATGTTTTACCGAAAATATAAGCATAATCTTCGTTATCTAATTCATTTACGCCAAATTCAACATCAACACCAGAAAGTGCTTCTTCCACCTCTTGAAGCTGATCGTCACCATATAATTCAGCGGTCTCATAATTTGGTGAGATTTTGACAGTCATTGCAGGCTTCAATTTACGTGGAGTATCATACGTTGTTCCGTTCTCATCATCTGACAAAACTTTTGCTACATAAATGTTTTTTAAACCGACTTTTGCCATTCTTATTTCCTCCTTAGATTAATTGAATTGAAAAAACACACTGAAAAACTCCCTCGGTTTCTATGTAGCTCTCTACATAATCCCAAGGAAGTTCGTTGTCTTTGAGAAATTGTTTTATTTTGTTTTCAGCAGTTAAATTTTTTGTTTCAGTATACAATTCGATGTCCACATTTATCGCTTCATCCACAACGGTATTATCACCAGTCAATGTGTCAGAATCGATGACACGATAACAAATAAACGGCGGTGTTTGTGCTGATTTAAAATGCGAGTAAGCGACTGGATAACCTAGTGACTTCAAACCTTGCGCTAAATCGGTGAGTGAATGAATCATCCTTTCACCGCCTTTTCGATTTCTTTCACAAATTCTTCCACAATCTGCTCTTCAACCGGCGCAATATGGACTCTAGCTGGAACGCGCCCGCCACCGACTTTGGCGTGTCCTTTTTCGAGAAGATGGGTTAACTGATATTTTTTATTTTTGATGATATAACCGCCTTTTGTTTTAACTCGGCCCCAACCTCTTGCATATTCTCCGGTTTTCTTAGGGCTTTTCTCCTTTAATAACTTAACTCCTTTTTTGGAAATTTCATCTGCTGATTTTTCTACCTTTTCAACAACATCATCTGTGTATTCCCGAAGAGCGCTCATAATTTCCTTCGTTAGATCTATTTCACCCATTCTACAACCGCCCTTCCGCAACGATTGTGAAAGTTTTATTCATTTCATCATCGTTAATTAAACTTTTTACATCGTAAATAACGCCTTTGTAATGAATTTCGAAGGACGTCTTTTGCTCAGCAAATATATCACGTAAAAATTTTGAATAAAGAATCACAAAGCGGACAGTATTCACGCTTGAAGTGTCGGCATTAACAATCTCACTACCTTTTAATGTTTTAATCATTGCCCAGCGCTTAGTTACTTCCTCATACATTTCAATTTCTTGCATTAATTCATCAACAATTATGGAACGTTTCCAAATGGAAATTCTATGCCGAAAAGCGCCGGTATTATAATTCGAATTATATTTATTCTGATTCATTAGAATCGCTACTTTCATCAAGCGCCTTCTTTATGGCCAAACTATTAATCTGAGACAGAAAATTCGTGTCAAAATATTCGAGTGCATCGTTATAAACATAGCGCGCCCGCTCAAACACTAACTCTTTAAATCGACTGTCCGAAAAGTCATAGTCTCCGCATTTTTCGCGCAAATCATAATATGACGCTTCGAGAATATTTTTCAAATTTCCCTCTTCATCATCGTCCAAGTGCATGCGCAACATAAATTCTTCCACAATCGATTGAGTGATAACTTCTTCCATTCGTTATCACTCCATTTCTTCCTTCACTTCTTCAATATAAACCTTACCGTATCTATTCTTTCCTTCAGCCAATTCTGTGATGCGTTTTTTTGTCGCTTTTGCCCCCTCGTGTGGATAAATATCACCAACATCGTAAATATGGCTGTCTTTGTCTTTGAATCGCCGGACAACTACATACTTAGTCATTTTCGCCCCTCCTTACATATAGAAAAGAAACCCCTTAAAAATTAAGGAGTTTCTACAGTTTCAGTAAGTTCAAAATCGATGTCCAAATCGTAAACAATTGCAGTATTATTATCCTCCGGTTTACCATTCGCAAATTGTTTAATTGTATATAATCTGCAATCTTCAATTGCAAGTGTTTCATCAAATTTGTTGATTTTGTAACCACCAGCGATTGCAGCTAAATATTTACCTTTCACAAAGAACAAGACTTTACCTTCTGGAACCTCTTCGGATTCGATTGGTTTGATGTTAAATGGTAAATTTAACACCCATTGGCCGTTATCAGTTTGTATAGTATTTCCAACTTCAATTTTAATTTTGTCGATTGGATTTACTACCATCACGATTTTATTTGCAACTTTACGCGGTTTTCCTTTCGCATCTTTTGATAGTTTAACAATAACACCACCAAGCTCACGTGCAACGATAACCCCTTTTTCACTTGGTGCAAATGTTAATGTTCCACTTGAAGTTTTATCTGTAACAGCGCCAGTATCTGGATCTACATCTTTCATTAATCCAATTGGTTCGTTTTGTGCTGGACCACGTCCGTTAACTAGACCGTACTCCAAACCAACAGAATAAGATTCAACTAATAAAGTTCGAACATAGCGCTCAACCCATTCCGGACCAAGTTCAAGCATATCTTTTGGAATTACTGCAAATGCTGTAAGTTTCAATTGCCCAATTTGTTCTTCACGGAATGCAGCTTTAACTTGACCTTGAATATCGCCGAATAATGCACCCCAAGCATAAGCTTTTGTCGGGTCAGCATAAATGTAACGAGTTACAGCGCCCAAATCTTGCAAGCCGATTGCTTCAAGTAACGGATGTTCTTGAACTAATTCTTCAAACACTCGTTCCTGCGTAGAAATTGGTAGAATTGAATTTTCATCAAATCCGCCTTTATCAATTACTTCGTTAAAGAATTTTCTCTCTGTGGAAGTTAGAACATTTTGACCACGTGCAGCTAAAATTTGAGCATCATGCACTTCATTACGTGCTTCAGTTCTAATTTGTTCCGTTAAATCATTTTGTAAAGCGGTAAACATGTCGTTAAAAGCATTTTCAAGTTGTTCTGGAGTAGCATCTTCTGATTTCATTAAATTCATATATACTTGTTTTTTCTCCTCAAAATTTGCCATCTTACCTTTTAATTTCATCACCATTCTTCATAACCTCCATTTAATTAGTCCATTTTTTGAACATATTAAAAGAACCTTTCCCTTTGTTTCCTTCCACAGAAGGAGTTGGAGAAGGTTCTTTATCTAAAACTGTTTTCAATTCATTCAAAATTTGTTGTTTTTCTTCAAAAGTTCGTGTTGCAACATTGACTATTGTTTCATCATCGTTATTTTCATCTTCCATTTGGTCACCTTCAACTTTATTAGCGAACCCAAATTCTACAGCTTTTTTGGCACTGAACCATGTTTCTGCATCTACCATCGAGCGAACTTCTTCACGGGAGATATTCGCTTTTGTCATGTAAATATCAATAATGCCTTCCTCTAATTCTTCAAGTACATCAGCCTCTTTTCGCATGTCGGTTTTTGTACCCCATACGACATTAGACGCTTCATGAATCATCATCATAGAACCTAATCCCATAATTAATTCATCAGCTGCCATTGCGATAACTGAAGCAGCAGAACAAGCCCATCCATCTACATGAATAGTGACTTTGCTAGTATGCCGCTTTAAACGATTGTAAATAGAAATCCCGTCAAAAGCATCTCCTCCAGGGCTATTCAAATAAACGATGATGTCATTATTTCCAGCTTCTTTCAACGCACGGTCCACATCGCTTGCGGAAACACACTCATCCCACCAAGAATCACCGATGATGCCATAAATAGTCAACTCACTTACATTTTTCTCGTTGTCGTGCTTTACTGCAAATTGCTGCGGAATCTGCTTTAATTGTTCGACGTAGCGTTGATTTTTAAAAAACTTGAAGAATTCCTCACGATTCATTTTCATTCTCTTTTTCACCTCCTTTAGTTGAATCTACAGTTTGATAGTTTTTCGTAAGCACATATTTATCAAGTTCTGGATCATCCACACGGTCTTTTCCAATCTCCTCTCGAACATCGTTTCGACTGAATGCACCGGAAGCTATTAATTTATCAATAGAGTTAGCTATGTCAAAGATTGATTTGATTTGAATACCGAATGCTTTAATGCGCTTGCCGTTCATGTATTCGTTTTTATCGATTAGCTTTGCGTTCAGTTCATCCATTATTTTTTTTAATAGTGAATCAAGCGTAAATTTTACATAAGACTTAACCGCTGTTTCATATTCGGATAAAGACCCGTTGATTAATGCCGGAGGAATTCCAAGCAATTCCGCGACATATTCAATCGTCTTATCCAAGACTTTCATAATGTCCTCGACAGACCGACCATTATTGCTACCATTCGCGATTTCGGTGTAATCAAAACCTTTTAGCTTCGGGACAATTGCAAAAGCTTTTGTTTTAAAAGCATTGAACAACTTGTCCATGAAAGTTTGCAATTTATCCGTATTTTCTTTGTCCAAGTTCGTAGTACCTTCAACACTAGCCAACGCACGAACTTGATTACTGAACATGGCCGTCTGTATCATCCGGCTAAATAAATCTGTGAAATCTTTGAACATACCATTCATGAAGTATTGAAGTTTTTTATTGTTGTATCGCAAATAAATCACTTCATCCATGTCGAATGTTCGAGCAAATGTATAATCTTTCACCGTCACATTTTTAAATTTGTCTGGATAGACTGCGTATTCTTCACGGGTGAAGCTATCAGCAATCAATAAATCGTTCGTATCGGATAAAATAACCAATACTTCTGAATCAAAAATAAGTTTATAAATGACTTCTTCCCAAAAATCCGCAGCCGAACTGTCTGTATTGGGCCGCACGTTCAGTAAATAATCCCAATCATCATAGATACGCTTACCGTTTTGCATGATTCGAAATTCAGTTTGACCGATTGACCGTGCTATAAAATTAATACAGATTTCAAGCGCAAGATATTTCAAATATGCACGCTGTTCGACCGGTACACCATAAATTTCTCTATCATACAGCGAAGGCGCCAAACTCTTGTTACGTGAAAAAATATCGCTTAACCAACTCACCTATTCACCTCCCTCCTCATCGCTAAAAATTTAATGCATTCAATATATCTAAACTTTCGCCGATATCAACTTCATCTTCCAAATCACGCGAACCCCAAACACCGTACAGAAACATCATGAATCCGTCCGTTTTTCGCTTCACCTCTTCTTTTTTACGGTACACTTTGTTTCCGTTTGGAAGCCGCTTAACGAGAACATTATTCGTGTACCATCGCATCAGTGGGTTATCACCAAAAATGACATTTTCATTTTCAAATGCAATTTCAATACGTGGGGCCAACAATCCACTTGCTGCGTCCGGGTTGCGAATTATTTCCACTTCAAAACCTTCTGCTTCAAAAAGCGGTTTCAAAATGTCCATTTTGAAATTATCGCCAACGATTTTTTTTATCTTCCAACCTTCTTTTCTTTTTTGAACAAACCATTGAACGATAATATGCGGATCCATTGTTTCTAAGTTGAGAACAGTCAAAAGACCATCGTCTTCCCACTCCCGAATTGGAGCGAATTTACGATGGTCTTTTTTATTGTTATTTTCGCCTTTTGGTTTTGAATAAGCATAGTGCTTGTCAGCAAACGGTTTACACACAAATGAATGAGTTAGTTCTCGTGGAAGTATATACTTTTCACCTTTTTTGAACAGCAAACCATTTGCCACAAAATCGCGGACCGACGCATAATCCAAACACCCAATACATTCTCGCTTTTTTAGTTCTTCCAAATTGTAATCCTGATTTGTGGCCAAAATTTTTTCCCAGGAAGTAACGGACTTTTCCAAATCGACTTTCGGAAGGTTCATCCGCTTTGTGATAAATTCTTCATAACCGTCCGGGTTATTTTCTAATTTGTTATATTCTCTTTTGACTGTTCTAAAAAGATTTTTTGCGTAATTGGACATTGGTGGATGAAATTGTGAATTTGCTTTTTGCCACATTTTTGGATTGTGCATTTCATCTTCGTTATCCAAACAACACATAAATGGGAAAAGCGGGTCTTCGCGGAAACTTACATTCCCGTCCAAAATGTTGTCAGCACGTTCTTTTAATTTATCGATAAATCCATCTCGAACGTAGCCATCCGTTCCAACATAAAAAATTCTCGGGTTTTTCACTTTCCCGAGACCAGAAGTAAAGACGTTTACAATCGTAGCATCTTCGTACTCATGAACTTCTTCGAAAATGACACAACCATCGCGCAAACCATCTTTTGTTCGAGCGTTTGACGTATGGAATTGAAATATCGATTTTGTAGCATATGATTCAATTAATTCTTTTTTATGATTGAAATGCTGTTTTAAAGTATCGTTCCCATCAATCGTGTTATAAACTTCGTTGAATGATATTTTTGCTTGTTTTTCACTATTTGCCACAAGTGATACATTATAATTTTTGATTCCGTGTAAATCACTGATAAAATAATTAGCCAAAGTGGAAATACGGCCACTTTTTCCTCCACCGCGACCTTCATAATCAAAATGTTCTTCAAAAACTAACGTTCCATCATTGTAATACAAAAAAATAAAGCATGTCTTGAATTTTTGTGTCAACGTCAATGGGAAATAATATTTTTCAGTGAACTTGATATAATTTTCAATTTGTTCGCCATCAAAATACATATCATCTGCAGTCAAAATCTCACGTTCAATCAATTTAATTAACTTGATGCGCCTTTCATTTAAAATAATCTTTCCTTCACGCCACAGTTGAATGTATTCATCAATGTATGGATAGCTGTTCAAATCAAACTACTCCGCTTCCTGTTGTCCTCCACAGATGATGAAGAAGGCGCATCCTTAAAGTTGATTGATTTTTCAAGGTTAATAATTTGAGCATTGATTTTGTTGCGTTCGGCGATTAGAGGGTGGGCCTTTGTAAACTCTTGTGAGCCATTTATGACTTTTACCGTTTCACCCTCTTTAGCAATTTGCTGATTTACTTTTCTGAACGCTTTTACTAATTCGATGTATCGTTCGACTTTTTCCATTTCAACCAAATCCGTCATATCTATTCGATCCATAAGCTGTTTTTTTAATTTTGAAATGCTCACTGCCAATGTACCCACCCCCTTACGTGAGAATTTTATGAACGATTTTCAGACAGTTGAGCCCCCGCCACCGGTGTCCCCAATCGAGATTTTCACAAAACTTTTGACCCGGGGGACTAATCCCAACGTTCATCATCCCATTTTGGTTTTCTTGGTTGGAATTCAAAGTGCCGATTGTGCTTGATATTATGGCAGCGAACGCATAACGTTTCTAAGTCATCCGGATCCAGTGCCAACTCCGGATGATGTTCTAAGTCTTTGATGTGATCTACGACCAATTGAATTTTCTTTCTCTTAGCAGATTCACTGTATTCATTCGTATCAATTGTGACATAACCATTGCGCTTACATTCTTGGCATTCGTAATTATCACGTTGTTTAACAAAAGCAGATAATCTACGCCAAGTTTTGCTATCGTAGAATTTCCGTTTCTGTTCGCGAGTTTTGTATTCTTGCATTGTCAATCGCTCACTTCCAGCCGTGTTGGAAGTTCATTTATAAATACTTCGATACTTGCTTTACATTTATCACACCAACTATGATATTTAATTTCATAATCGCTGTAATGTTTTATATTCAATACTTCGGTTTCTGTTTTACACATCGGACATGATAATGATTTCATCTTTGCCTCAACACCCCTCCACGACCTCGTTTGTACGTCTGACGATTCACGCCCATCAATTCTTCGATATCCTGTCTTGTTAATTGTTCATTTCGTTTAGGCCGCTTCTTCTTTTTTCTACGAGAATCATTGTTATACCCTAACTTCCGTTTGATTTCTATTGGAACACGTTCCTCAATCCTCATTTACCTCACCTTCCATTACAAAATAAAAAGCCACACTCGATTGAGTGTGACTTTTTTAAAATTAACATTTTTTAATTTGATTTTTAAGCTTTTCAATTACTTCTTTGTTATTCTTGATATAAATATCAATCATTTTATCTAGATACTTTAATCCATTATAAGCTTCTTCAAATAACCCTAATTCAACCAATTTTCTCCACGAAGTTCTTTGACTTTTTTCTGAGTATAAATATACTTGTAAAAGTCCTTCACCTATTGAGAATACAAATAAGGTATTTTCTTCTTTGTCTAAACCAAGAATTGGTCCTCTGGAAGAAGTATAGTTTATTGTTGGATGAGTAAAAAGATAACCGCTTTCTTTAATTACTTTGGCAATTTCTATTTTTTTATTCCACAATTCTATTAAAATGTTTTCTTGTTGTTCTTTTAACTTTTTAATTTCATCATCAAGTTTATCACATTCTTTAATTTTTTCTTTAAGTTCATCAATAGTCATTTCAAACACCTCCTTCCTATCTCAATCATAGGATAGAAAGGAAATGTTTAACAATAATTTTTTATTCACATTTGCAACTATATTTCTTTATATATTTTCTTTAATTATTTATTTAGGGTTTTCGCATATAATAGAAGGAATTTTTTTGACCGTACTCTAGTTAGAGTATAGAACCGTACTCTACGTAGAGTACAGAACCGTACTCGGATTAGAGTACAGTTACCACCGTACTCTAGTTAGAGTACGAACCTTGCACCATAGCGTAGAATTCGCTAGCGTTTCCCTTTCCGCCACTATCTCTTTCGAATTGTGTTATTCGCTTATTTTTTTGTTGTGGTAAAAATAAAAAAGGAATTAACCATTGCGGTCAATTCCTGATGATATCACTATAAAACATTTAAACGATTCTTTCCTAATTATTTAATTAAATTTTTATAAAATATTTATAAACAGTTTACCCTCTTATAGGAAGCTGCGAAATGGCTTTTTATTATAGTTAAAATAAAACTTCTGTCGATCCACTCGTATCCATCATCGCAAGGACTACTGCCCTCGTTTCAGGTTTTATGACTTCATCCCAAGTTTTAAAGCGCAAATCATCATTATGAATTGGTGTAATCTCCGCTTTACCTTTCATTGCATTGCGTTTAATCGCTGTTAAAATTGTTCTTTTCTTATCGATATTACCCATAAGCCCTTTTTTTCGAATATCATTGAATTCAATTTTTTCTACAGTAATCTCTGCCATTTCTTTCTTTTCTAAATTAGGAAGTTCTAATTCTTTAAATAGAACATTTTGAACTTCTTCTAGACTTACTTCTGCTTCATAATAATCCTGTCCAGGCTTATCACCTGCTTTTTTACCTTGACCTGCGGCTTGATCTCCTGGTTTTCCATCACGGGCAACAACATCGCCTACTTTACTATCGCCTTGACCTTGACCAACATGCTTCGATTTGCCGTAGTTATAGCGAATCTTATACTCATCTAATGAACGTATTGGTATTTTAATAACCTCTCTACCATTCGACATAATAATACTTTCTTCACTAACTAAATCAGGTAAATTATTTTTAATGGCGTCTTTTACCTTATCCATATGTCGTTGTTGGTCTTGGTACCCTTTACGATGGAGGGACCAATTTTCTTGAGAGACAACAAAATTTCTATTCTGATTTTCACTCATTTTTATCCTCACCCATCTTTAATGAAATTTCCCATTATAGTTTCCTTGAGAAAATCACTTTTTTTATAATATGCGAATTTTCAAACATATTTCACTCATTTTTAAAATAAAAAAAACGAGTGTCCTTAATTTTATGGACACTCGCGGCAATATATTACCTATTTAGTAAACTTCCTACATATCTTAATAATTCATTTGCTGAAGTAGAGTCGTAGCCATGCTCATCTATTAGTCTTGCTACCACTTCATTTATTTTTTTCAATTGCGACTCATCTGGCGTTTTCGATGACGTCGTAATTTTTACAACGTCTTTTAAATCTGCAAACAGTTTCTTTTGAATCGCTTCTCGTAATCTTTCATGAGAGTTATAATCAAATCGTTTACCTTTCCTTGCAAAAGCAGAAAGTCGTATTAAGATTTCTTCGCGGAATGCTCGTTTTGCATTTTCTGAAACGCCAATTTGTTCTTCAATAGAGCGCATTAGCTTTTCATCCGGATTCATTTCTTCACCAGTTAACGGATCACGAAGTTTATTTTTATTACAAAATGCTTCTACATTATCAAGATAATTGTTCATCAAATGTTTTGCAGACTCTTCATATGAGTATACAAATGCTTTTTGTACTTCATTTTTCGCAATTTCATCATATTCTTTTCTAGCAACCGCAATATAGTTCATATACTTTTCTTTATCTTCGTCAGAAATTGAAGCATGTTGGTCTAAGCCATCTTTCAAAGCACGCAACACATCTAATGCATTAATGGATGGGACTTCTTTTCGAATGATAGCAGAAGAAATTCGATTAATAACATAACGTGGATCAATTCCATGCATTCCTTCGTTAGGATATTCTTTTTTCAATTCCTCAACATCAACATTGTTAAATCCTTCAACACTTTCCCCATCATATAAACGCATTTTCTTCACTAAATCGATGCCTTGCTTTTTCGGTACTTCAAGTCTTGTTAAGACAGAGAAAATTGCTGCTGCACGTAATGCATGTGGTGCAATATGAACATGTGCCATATCACTTTCGCGAATCATTTTTTCATAAATACGCTCTTCCTCTGATACTTTTAAATTATAAGGAATCGGCATTACGATAATACGAGAATGAAGTGCCTCGTTCTTTTTATTAGAAATAAATGAGCGATATTCAGTCTCGTTTGTATGTGCGACGATCAGTTCATCAGCACTAATTAGAGCAAAGCGCCCTGCCTTGAAATTTCCTTCTTGCGTTAAAGATAGTAAATGCCATAAAAACTTTTCATCTAGCTTTAACATTTCTTGGAATTCCATCATACCGCGATTAGCCTTATTTAATTCACCATCAAAACGATATGCTCTAGGATCTGATTCTGACCCATATTCAGCAATCGTAGAGAAGTCAATACTACCTGTTAAATCTGCAATATCTTGTGATTTTGGATCAGATGGTGTAAATGTTCCGATACCTACACGTCTATCCTCAGAGAAGAATATACGCTCGATCATAACATCTTCAATACGACCACCATATTCTTTTTCTAAACGCATTGTGTTTAAAGGAGATAAGCTTCCCTCAATACGAATTCCATATTCTCTAAAGAAGTCTTCTCTTAAATGTTGTGGAATAAGATGAAGCGGGTCTTCATGCATCGGACAGCCTTTTATTGCATAAACTGCGCCTTCTTCTGTCCTTGAAAATTGTTCCAAACCTCGTTTTAACAACGTAACAATTGTTGATTTCCCTCCACTAACTGGTCCCATTAACAATAGGATTCGTTTTCTTACATCTAATCTTCTAGCGGCTGGATGGAAATACTCTTCTACAAGTCTTTCAAGTGCTGTTTCTAAACCAAAAATCTCTTTCCCAAAGAAACCGTACATTTTCTGACCATCTCTTTCCTCAACTCCCGCGCTTTTAATCATATTGTAGACGCGTGAATGAGCTGTTTGAGCAATTTCAGGTCTTTCTTTAAGAATCTCTAAGTATTCTGCAAATGTACCTTCCCATTTCAATCGATCCTCTTCTTCTCTAAAACTTCTAACCCTGCTTAAAATATCGATAATCTTCCCTCCATTCAGGGCGTGTTTTATACATAGTATGAAGTTTGACCGCTAATGATACCGAATACTTTTTACTCAAGTTTTCGGAATGTGTACTTTGGATTATTTTAAGAAACGCGTATAACTCCTAGTTTTAACCGCATTTTTTCAAGAATTTAAATATATTCCTATAAAAAAATAAAAAAAGACGCCCCGTGGAACGCCCCTTACACTAATATTTAATTTTTTCTTTTATATAAAATTCCTAATGTATTTGGTCCACAATGACTTGAAATTGTACAGCCAGCAGTTGTTTCAATAATTTCCTTAAAATCAGCGAAGCGAGCAACAGTTTCCTTTACTTTCGCAACTGTTTCAGGTGCACAATGAGAATGAGTAATAAATAATCTGCTGTAATCTATATTATTATTGTTTTCTATACGATCTTTCACATAATTTTCTAGGCAACGATCGAAATTACCTCGATATTTTTTTCCTACATGCATCTTACCATCAATAACTTCTATAGATGGTTTAATTTTTAGTAACGTTGCACCAAGAGCTTCGACACTGGAGCAACGACCTCCTTTACGCAAATAATCCATTTTATCTATAACGAAACTTGCATCCACTTTTGGAATCAACTTCTCCAATTCTTTACAAATTCCCTTTGGACCGAGGCCGTCTTTCGCCAGTAATGCCGCATCATATACAAAATGGCCGCTTCCAGTAGAAAGATTACATGAATCAACAACATAAACGTTGTCAAAATTTTCAGCTGCTAGCTTGGCATTTACATAGGAAGATGAAAAATTTGATCCTAAACATATATGTACAATTGCATCATACTTAGGTGATTGCTCTGCGAAGAAGTTTTCATATTCAAACGTATTAACAGCTGCTGTTGTACATGTTCTATTTTGTTCTCCTACATATTTGAAAATTTCAGTTGGTGTAATATCTACACCGTCGCGAAAATCTTCATCATCGATTAAAACATGGAGAGGCATTAGTGTAATATTTAATTGCTGAATAAGAGTGGGAGAAAGATCGCATGTACTGTCGGCAGTAATTTTAATCATACTCTTGACACCTCTTTTACAATTTTGTAATTATTTTTTTCTTCTATTATATCATATTGTTCATATGTTCTAATGAAGTACCGATTCTTCTTATTTTAATATGTAAAAATCCCCCATGTAATAAATGTCATTTTTTCTCGAATAAATGTATTTATTTGCTCATATATATTGTTGTAATGTCGAATCTAAGAAGGAGGATTTTCGTGTTTTCACAATTCAAGTATTGGAAACCATATATTAGTCCCTTTGATCCCTGTAAACCAATTCGTGTAAAAAGCTATTCAACACCTCCACAACTCTATATGGGATTTCAACCACCAGGACTTCCACAATTTCAAACTCCACATCAAGCATTAATGCACGGTACACTTTGGCCAGCGTTATTTAGCCCATATCCGGATCCAAAAAAAGGGGTGAACCCTAATGACTAAACAAATGCCACCCGAATATTATCAGTTACTCGAAGAAATTCAAGCAATTGATTTCGTTTTAGTAGAACTAAGTCTTTACTTAAACACTCATCAAAACGATATGGAAGCCATTAAACAATTTAACGAAACAGCCCAGGTTAGTAT
Organism: Bacillota bacterium; assembly: GCA_023405135.1. Classification (GTDB taxonomy): domain Bacteria; phylum Bacillota; class Bacilli; order Bacillales_A; family Planococcaceae; genus Ureibacillus. The sequence continues at coordinate 57,964 of JAEXYZ010000047.1, forward strand.
GCAATTAAAAGTAAATTTTGAGAAAAAATTTGGACCGCTCATGAATTTCGGTAGAAGTTATTCAAATTATCCTTGGAACGTTGATGATACCCCATGGCCATGGCAGGTCTAAAAAATAAATGTAGCTCTTTCAGTCTGGAGCTCACTGAACCGAAACGAAGGAGGATTTAATCGACTTAAGACCTAGCCGTTGTAACTAGATATTAAGAAAAACAAGAATGTTGTTTACTTATAAAAATAATAATTCTTAATATGAGGGGTGAAAACAAGGGATGTTTTATTATGAAAAGAAACTCCAATATCCCGTTAGAGTAAGCACATGTAATCCTATGCTTGCGAAATTTTTAATTGAGCAATATGGCGGTGCTGACGGAGAATTAGCTGCTGCATTGCGATATATGAATCAACGTTATACGATTCCTGATAAAGTTATCGGTCTGTTAAATGATATTGCAATGGAAGAGTTTTCTCATCTTGAGATGATTGCTACAATGGTGTATAAGCTTACCAAAGATGCCACACCAGACCAATTAAAAGCTGCTGGTTTAGGTGACCATTATGTAAATCACGACCGTGCGTTATTTTATCATAATGCTGCTGGTGTTCCTTGGACTGCAGCTTATATTCAAGCAAAAGGCGACCCAATCGCTGACCTATATGAAGACATAGCAGCAGAAGAAAAAGCCCGCGCTACTTATCAATGGATTATTGACATTTCGGATGATCCAGATGTAAATGATAGCTTAAAATTTTTACGTGAACGTGAAGTAGTTCACTCACAACGATTTAGAGAAGCTGTAGAAATTTTAAAAGATGAGCAAGGTAAGAAGAAGTTCTTTTAGTTACATTTAAGGGGCTTGCCCGAAACTGAAAATTTTGGGACAGTTTACTATCTTCTTTAGTAAGTATTTGCTTATAAATATTGCTCCTGCGGTACTTCTTATACTCGTCGCAAGGAGCCGTCCCAAAATGCTTTTCGGACGGCTCCTTTGTACTTGCTGCTTCGTTTTCGGTACAGATAAATTACCATGAGGATGCATGATCACTGTAAGAGCTATTAGCAAATATTTACTAAGAAGACGAAGGGGAATCCAAAAAATTTAACTTTTTGGACTCCCCTTTTCTAATTAATATTTAATTATTCCACATCAAACCTTAAATTCGTCTCAACTTTTGAGAAAATAAAATGTGTTACGGTTTTGGCTAATGGACTTACTGTATTAATAAATTCTTCCGCTTTAGCAAAGGTTTCAAAATGCATTTTAAGCATATAACATGCATTTCCCGCAATCCGATAACAAAATTCTACATTTGGAAGCTTTTCAATAAAATTTTTAAAAGACTTATAGTCCCCGTTTTTTATCGTAGCTTCTATAATGCATTGTATTGGTAAATTTAGCTTCCCATAATCAATCTCCAAAGTATACTTTTTTATTATTCCAAACGACTCCATTTGTCTAACTCTTTCTGTAACAGATGGAGATGATAAATTTACTCTTCTACCTAGCTCACTCATTGATAAACGGCTATTTTTATGTAATTCATCTATTATCATTTTATCAATTTCATCAATTTTCATTTTTAAATCTTCTTCCCCACATTCATTTATTTTTTTAAAAATATACCACAAATCCCTTTCTAATTTAATGTAATTTTAAAATTTACTTTTTTATAATTAATTATAACAATAAACAAGGAGGAATATTACATGGCAAGAATTGTTGAATCTAGTTTGGGGGCTACACCGTTCCAGAAGCTTTTAGGACATAACAAGGAAGTAATGGAATCATGGGCACATTTAGGAGATACATTGGAAAAAGACGGACTTCTCTCTTCAGTATTAAAAGAACAAGTTAGAGGAACTCTAGCCCAAAGCAATGGCTGTGAATATTGTAAAGCAAAAGGAAAACCTGAACCTGAAAAGTTTAATGAAAAAATTTCTGTAGCTATAGGATTTACAGAAGTATTTTTAAAACAAAAAGGTGATATATCTGATTCAATCTTTAATATATTAAGAGAGCAATTTACTGATGCGGAAATAAGTGAGCTATGTGCATTTATTACTTTTACAACTGCTCAGCAATATTTTGGCTCTATAATGAAGCTTAAGGCTAACGCATAATAAGAAAAACATTTCTTGATAATTGAAACTAAGAACAGAATCGCATAAGCATACTATTAAGCAAACATTAACTAAAGAAGGTAAGAGGGTATCCAAAATTTTTCCTTTTGGACACCCTCTTTAACTGTTTAAAAGAAAAAATTCTCTTGCTAATTTAGTAGCTATCATGAGAAGATTATTTCTATTACGATAGTAGAAAGTGGTGGGTTTTGTGAATACAAAGGCTTTATTACTCGGACTTTTAACTGTTTTAATTTGGGGATCAACATTTGCTGCAAATAGTGTTAGCCTACGCGGCGGTTTTTCTGCTGGGCATTTAATATTATATCGTTTCATCATCGCTTCTATTATTTTCGGTATACTCGCCTTAATACCGAGTATGAATATTCGACTTCCTAAAAAAGAAGATCTATTAAAAATTACACTTTTAGGCTTCATCGGAATAAGTGGATATCATATTTGCGCTACATTTGGTCAATTAACCGTTAGTGCTGGAACTGCCGGGATGTTAATCGGTTCTGGACCCATTTTCACAACTATATTTGCTATTTTTATTTTAAAGGAACGATTAAGCTCAGCCGGTTGGGTTGGATTAGGCTTTGGGTTTGTTGGGATTGTTTTAATTGCCTTAGGTTCAGGAAATACATCATTTGGAATTGCACCAGGAGTATTTTTAACGATCGCAGCAGCAATCGCAACGTCTATCTTCTTTGTTTATCAAAAACCTTTCTTTAAAAAATATAGCGCCATTGAATTAACTGCTTATTGTACATGGGCGGGTACAATTCCTTTTCTCATTTTTGCCCCTGGACTTATGCAGGATCTTCAAACCGCATCAGTTGAAGCAAATATAACTGCTATCTTTATCGGGATTTTCCCTACTGCTTTTGCTTATTTAACTTGGGCTATGGCCTTATCACTTGCTAATGCGAGCTCCGTTTCGAGCATTTTATATTTAGAACCAGTTATTGCTATTATTGTTGCTTGGATTTGGTTAAATGAACTGCCAACGATGATTTCAATTATAGGCGGCATGATTGCCATCTCGGGTGTACTTATTGTGAATTTCTTTGGTAAAAGACACAATGTTATCGAAAAGAACGATCAAGTAAAAATGACCCATTAATCAAATAAAACTGTCCCAAAGGTCTAACTCTAGACTTTTGGGACAGTTTATTTTAATTTTCACGGTTGATTATATAATTCAAGAAATGTTTCAAAAAACTTGGATATCGAATACTATTTTCAAAAACTTCAGAAGCAAGACAATAATGTTCCCACATTTCTTTCTTAGCCTCTTCTACTCCTAGAATAGTAACAAAAGTTGAATTATTATTTTGTGCATCTATTCCAGTTTCCTTACCTAATTCAGATGAATTACCTTCATAATCTAATAAATCATCTTTAATTTGAAAGGCAATCCCTGCATGACGAGCAAAGGTTTTTAAAGCTTGAATTTCCTTTTCATCTGCATCTGCTAAAATGGCCGGCATTATAAGGGCAGCTTCAAATCCTAATCCCGTTTTATAAAAACACATCCAATTTAATTGCTCTAGTGTAAGACTTTTCCCCTTTGAATCTAAATCCATCGCCTGCCCTTTACACATATCCGCAGTCATTTGTGCTGTGTAACGAATTAACTTAAGGACCGTCTTTGTGTCAAACTCTTCAAGAAGTGTTTGCTGTTCAACGGCTTTTTGAGTAAGAAAGAGCCCGGTTAATTCTGCTACAGCTACATTATACACTTCATGTACAGTAGAGCGCCCTCTACGGATTGGAGCATTATCTTGAGACGGCAAATCATCAAAAATTAAGGAAGCTGTATGCATATATTCCAATGATTTTAATAAGGGGAAAATGGAAGATTCTTTTAATCCATAGCCATTAACGCCCATAAACCACGTTATAATTGGTCTTAGTCGCTTACCTTCTCCTAATAAACTATAATTTGCAGCATCAATAATTGGTACTTTTAAAAATTCCATTTTTTCATTTGGCATAGCCAATTGGTAGTTGATTTTTTCTCTAACGATTTTTATCGTTTCTTTAAACTGTTGTTTTTCCTCACGTTCCATTTTCAATGTATTGATCATTTGATCACGTAGTAATTTATCTAAGAAATCAATATCATCTGCATTGTCGATCATTTTTTGCAACACTTTATTGAAATCCGGAAACCCTGAAGTAAGCACTCTCATTAATTGTTTATACTTTTGATTATCATGTTTTTCTTTAAATCGTTTTAATCCATTTATTGCTCGATTTAAAATAACTTCCCTTGTTTTTTTATCTGATTGATAAACTTGATGAATTAAGTTTGAAATGACTGTCCAATACATTTCAAATGGATTAATGAGGTCATCTCTTTTTTGATGGTAAGTTAAATAGTACGTATATGGCGTCACTGCTCCATTTTCCATATCATCAAATACATCAGCGAAGTCATCTGCTAATTGATTATATATTCCATATAAAAATGTTCGATTTTCAAAACCATCGTCATTAGAAGCAGTTGTAATGGAACGGGCAATGAGCCTGGAGGAAGATGATTTTAAAATAATGGGGATATAGATTTCTTCATTTGTATAATGGGCATAGGACAAATCCTTTTGACGGTCAATTTCTTGTGAGTTAAAAAAAACATACGCTTGCTCAAAAAAGTGTTGAATAGTTAATGGAGTTTGATGGGACTTGATATAATCAAACGCTTGGCAAAGTTCATTATGGATATATCCCATAAATGTAAGACTTTCCTTTGACCAATGATCTCCTAAGTCTGGAACTTTACCAGTAAGAAGAGCGGTTCGAATTATATTGGAATATCGATTTTTCTCTTCTACTGATAAAACATTTGAATCTAAAAGATCATCAATGAAGGGATAAGTTAGACCATATGCATACCCTAGCCGTATTGACTCATCAAGCTTCTTACTCCGTTCTTCGAATGAAATATTTTCGTCCAATTGATCCATTGTATGCATTAGTACGCCCGCTATAATTTTTATAAGTTTGCGCTGAGCGTTTATTGCATCTAAACCTTCTGGAATATTAGAAGAAACCGTCGCGAGCTTATTTAACAACCAAATCATTGTCGATTCAATGCCATTGTCTTGTGCTTTTCGATATAAAGATACCATATTAAACAATTCGTTTTCATTTGATTTTGTTGAATCTCTTAATTGATTTTTTAATTGCTCAACTAGGCGTTGTATTTGTTCTTTAGTTTGTTGACAATTTAATGTTTTTCCTAAATCTCTTAAAAATAAATATGAAATACTGCGATCCAAATAATTTTCCAGTTTATTCGTATAATCAAGCCATTTTATATATTGATGATACTCTTTTTTACTAGGTTGTCGATTTTTTCGAGTAAAGTAAGAAAAAAAGGTTGGATGATGGATATGATTTTTTTCCCACAGCTGAAAATCCTCAATTAATGTAGAGATATATGATTGATCTACAGCCTGTTGATAGAGCAATTTATAATACTGGGTAGCATTGTGCTCAGCGTCCCGATAACATTGATCGGCATTAATTATAAAAACATCATTCATTTCCTGATTCACCTTTACTAATGATCTCTTTTCTATCAAGTGGAAAAGACAATCCAACCATCACTAATTATGATATGTTTAGTTTTGAACTGTTATATCACCATTATCCGATGTTAATTTAATTATGTGATCACCATTCCCAAAAACAGTAGATGGGTTAGATTTTCCAAAGACATTGATTTTTCCGTTATCAGTTTCTACATTAATCATAACATTTTCTGGATCTTTTTTTGTTGTTATTGTAATTGAACCATTATCAGTCTGGAATTCAATAGGCTCATTTAAAATATGTGTATTAAGTGAAATGTCGCCATTATCTGACTCGCCATAAATTTTCCCTTCAATATTTTCAAAGAATAGTTTTCCATTATCTGATTGTACATACATCGAATTGCTCTTTACATCTTTTATGAAAACTTCTCCATTGTCAGTCTCGGTATGGATATCTTTCGTCTCAAGCTTAGAAATATTAATTGATCCATTATTTGTTTCAACATTGATCTTTCCTAACAATCTATCTGGAAGTTGTACATTCATAAGTGTTGTACTAGAAAAAAAATCAATTGAAAACCAATTAAACCATTTACGATCCACTTCAATTTTTAATGTATCACCTACTACTTTTGCCTTTAGCTTATACTTTTTACTTTTTGAATTTACTAATTCGATATTTGCTGAATCGTTATTTGAACCAATTATTTTAATATCCGAATTTTCAGAGTCCACTTTTATATGTGAAAAATCCTTTGTTATTTCTAACTCTTCTTTTTTTCCCTTCGAAGAAACATTGTAAAATGTGACAGCAAAAATACCGAGTATAATCGCACCAATAATGACTATTTTTTTATTAATAATAATCTTCCTTTCATCTTTAAATTCATTATTATTAAGAATACAGGAATTATTAAGTAAAGATAATGACCTTCGAATGTAACTTCAACTACGACTTAAGAAGTATGTTGTTTTCCTATATATGTTAATCTACAATTAATAAGTATAAAAAAAGCAGGAAATAATTTACTCCCTGCTTTTAAAGCATCCCATTTGGATCAATGTTCTGTTTAGTTTCTTCTGTGAGAAGTCCTTTTTCTTCAAGAATTTTTTCAATAGTTTTATTTTCTTCATCTGCTTGCATACCAATTTGAGAGGCTAAATGGTACCCCATAGCAGGGCTTAATCCTGTAACTAACGCAAGGCTTGTTTCCATATACTGTTTACACCTTTCTTCATTACCCTCAATACCATCGATACACTTCGTAACAAGCGTTGTAATCGCATTCGTTAATAGCTCCATTGATTGTAGCAAAGTATAAGCGATAACAGGCATCATTACATTAATTTCTAATTGACCAGCCATCCCAGCAGTTGCCATTGCCGTTTCATAGCCAATAATTTGACAACATACCATGTGAACCATTTCTAAAATTGCAGGATTTACTTTTCCAGGCATTATAGTAGACCCTGGTTGTACCGATGGAAGTGAAATTTCTGCAAATCCTGTTCTTGGACCTGAACTTAGTAATCTTAAATCACTGGTGATTTTAATTAAATGAATTGCTAACTCTTTTAAAGTGAGCATTGTCTGAATAGGAGCACTAGGATTTTGAATGAACTTAAACATATTGGCCGGTTCACGAAATGGCAATTTTGTTCGATTTTGAACCTCTTTCAATATTTTCGGTATATATTGAGGATGCAAATTCAATTTTGTTCCAATTGCATTTCCACCTAAACCAATTTCATACAATGTATCTAAGTTTTTTTCTAGGTGTTGATAAACTGCACGAATGGTTTCTGCATATCCCGAAAACTCTTGACCTAACCTTATCGGAATAGCATCGTGCAAATGCGTTCGCCCAGATTTTACTATAGGCATTAGCTCTGTTGCCTTTTTCTCTAGGGATTGAACCAACTTTAAAATACTAGGAAGAAGTTTATGGACTAATTCATCAGCTGCAGCAATATTTATTGCAGAGGGGAAAGTATCATTAGTAGATTGAGACATGTTGACATGGTCATTTGGGTGAACTAGTTTTGATTCCAGTGTACCTCCTAAAAGCTCAGAAGCACGGTTTGCAATAATTTCGTTTATATTCATATTTTGAGAAGTTCCTGCACCAGCTTGATATACATCAACTACAAAATGCTTATCCCATTTTCCGATGATAATTTCTTCTGCAGCTTGTATAATCGCTTGAGCTATATCTTTTTGAAGTTTCCCTGTTTCCATATTTGTAATAGCAGCAGAAGCCTTAATAATTCCTTGTGCTTTTATAAAAACTCTAGGAAAGGTAATCCCGCTAATTTGGAAATTTTCCATAGCTCTTTGAGTTTGAGCACCATAATATGCTGTAACAGGTATTTTAACTTCTCCTATCGAATCATTTTCTTTACGAAATAATTGTGTTGACTTCATAACCCTCTCCTTATAAAAATTTAGTTACTCCTTTCAATTATTATTTCCAAATAAATTGATATTAAACCAATGTTTAACTGTTTAACCGTTCATTTTAAAAATATGTAAGGTTTAAAATTGGAAAACACAACTATCCCCACATAGTGTACCTATTTAAGTAAAAGAGCTGTTCAGAAGTTTCCTTTCTGAACAGCTCCTCTATGTTATTCAACTAATCTTGTGGTTTACCAGCAGCTTCCCATCGAGCAATTTCTTCTCGAACGATTGGGGCTACTTCCTTACCAAGTAACTCAATGGATCTCATAACATCCTCATGCGGCATAGAGCCCACAGGACAGTGAAGCATAAAGCGAGTAATGCCTACATTTTTTCGGAGGAGAATAATTTTTTCCGCTACTGTTTCCACATCACCGACATATAAAGCTCCTTGTAAACTCCGAGCAAAATCAAAACTTTCACGAGTATATTGACCCCATCCACGCTCTCTCCCTAGAACATTCATCGCATATTGTGTAGGAGGGAAAAACTTCTCAACTGCAGTTTCTGTACGGTCTGCAACAAAACCGTGGGAATGAGATGCAACTGTTAATTTTGATAAATCATGACCAGCTTTTCTTGCAGCATCATAGTAAAGGTTAACAAGTGGTGCAAATTGAAATGGACTTCCACCTATAATCGCAAGGGCGAGCGGTAATCCGAGAGCTCCTGCACGGGCAACCGATTGAGGTGTTCCACCGCTTGCAATCCAAACAGGCAATGGATTTTGAACAGGACGTGGATAAACTCCCCGATTAGGGATTGATGGTCGGTGCTTACCAGTCCAATTTATAATTTCTTCATCACGTAATTTTAATAATAAATCTAGTTTTTCTTCAAATAATTCATCATAATCTTGTAAATTAAAGCCGAATAGCGGAAAGGATTCGATAAATGAACCACGGCCAGCCATAATTTCAGCTCTTCCGTTCGAAATAGCATCAACGGTAGAAAATTCCTGAAACACTCGTACTGGATCATCAGAAGATAAAACAGTAACAGCACTTGTTAGCCTTATTTGTTTTGTTCTTGAAGCTGCTGCTGCAAGTAATACTGCTGGAGCAGAGCAAGCATAATCTTTTCGGTGGTGTTCACCTACACCAAATACATCTAACCCAATCTCATCTGCGAGAACAATTTCTTCTACGACTTCACGTATTCGCTCTGCATGGCTAATCACTTTTCCTGTTTTAACATCAGGTGTAGTTTCAACAAATGTCGTTAAACCAATTTCCAACCTTCTCACTCCTCTAATATGCTTCATCCATTAAATTGAAAACATTTTTAAGTTGTAAAATAATGCATGTTTGCAATTCATCATATATGATAGAGCAAGTTGTTTTCAATCTTTTTGGGATTACTAAAAAAGGAATGTATTAAACTTGAGTTAAATGACGTCTCCACTCGTGTTGATTTGCTTCTTCTACAACTTCTATTAGATGATAAAGAAATTTAAGTTATTTTAATGAATATTCAGTGACTTTATTTTAACAAAGTAAAATGCGAATCCTTATTTAAGGAAACGCATTTTTATAATTCGATTATTTAGTAAATACTTTCTTTCAAATTCTTCAATTGGACAAGGTTTACCAAAATAGAAGCCTTGAATTTGATGACAATTTTGTTGTAGTAAATAATCCAGTTCTTGTTTTGTTTCAACACCTTCTGCAATAACATCCATTTTTAAATGCTGTGCCATTTTAATCATTGCTGTAGTAATACCTGCATTTTCTGATTCAGAAGAAATGTTTTGAATAAAAGAGCGGTCAATTTTAACCCCGTCAAGTTGAAATGTCTTTAAATAGTTAAAAGAAGAATAGCCAGTACCAAAATCATCGATATAAATTTTAACGCCAAAATCCTTTAATTTACGGAGTGTCCTTTGTACATTTTCTTCATTTTTCATAATAGAATTTTCAGTAATTTCAATTTCAAGCCATTCTCCATTTAGTTCATATTCATTTAATAAATCAAGAATCTCTTGAGAAAAATTCCTTTGCAAAAAACGCTGAGAACTAATATTTACACTAATTGGTATTAGGGGAATTCCTGCCTCTCTCCAAGCAACTAGTTGTTCACATACCTTCCGCTTCATCCATTTACCCATTGGAATAATAAGACCAGTTTCTTCAGCCAGTGGAATAAAATCACCAGGTGAAACTAATCCAAACTCTGGGTGTTTCCAACGAATTAATGCCTCGGCACTTGTCACTTTTCCTATTAACGCATCAACACGAGGTTGTAAATATACAATAAATTCATCATTAATAATAGCTTTCCTTAAATCTCTTTCTAAAAAGAAAGATTGATAGCTCCTTTTGCTCATTGATTGATCATAAATTTGATACATATTGCGCCCTAACTCTTTCGCTTTGTAAAGGGCAATCTCCGCTTTCTTCATTAATTCAACAAGATCACTTCCACCTGCTGGATAAATACTAATACCAATACTTGTAGAAATTAGTAATTCAAATTTCTCGATAAAGAACGGATTTACAAAAATTTCTAAAATATTTTCTGCTATCGCAATTACTTCATCACAAGAATCGATATTTTGGCAAAGAATCATAAATTCATCTCCACCCATTCGAGCAGCATAATGCATATCATGATCAAGACAGTCTATTAATCTTTCTGCAATTTGTATAAGGAGTTGATCCCCAATAATATGACCAAGTGTATCGTTAATTGATTTAAAGCGATCAAGATCAATTAATAATATCGCTAATTGTGAGTTGTTTTTTCGAGCGTCTTGTAAAGATTTATTTATTTTTTTCTCTATGCATCTTCTGTTAGCGATATTAGTTAATTCATCATGGTAAGCTAAATAAGCATTTGTTTCCTGGATGTTTTTTTGTTCAGAAATATCTTTCCCGACTAAATATACACCTTTAATTTGATTATCAATAATGGGTACTGTCAATATTTTTGTGTAAATGACTTTTCAACTTCTCAAGGTAGATGATCACCTTCGTATTCAAATAGATTTGTTCGAAGTGTTGATTTGGGTGTCTAGGAAAGGGCTAGCCCTTTCCT
>JAEXYZ010000049.1 GCA_023405135.1 Bacillota bacterium
GTGCTTTTTTTGTAAATCTACAAATTTGTCAAGGAACATAATGAAAACAAGGAAGGCTCAATTAGACCAAGGATTGCACTTACTTAATAAGGTGCGAACTTTGAGTTTTGATTTAATAAATTGATAAAAATGTAGGAAAACCTTATATAAGGTTTTCCTCACTCTTAAAGCACAGATTACTGGGTTATTAAAGTAAAACTATCGCTATTATTGTTCCATTCAACATTGATTTCTAATGAATCTTCTGCACTAGTAGTAGGACTGTTAGAACCTAATGATTTGTTAAAATATACGCCTTCTTTATTTAAAGTAGCATTATCTGCACCAAAATCTATATTACCGTTATTATTTGATTCAACATGGTAATGAAAAGTATCTATTTCTGCTATGTTTTTTCCTTTGTAATTAAGCTGAATTTGATATTTTTCTTCTGAATTACTTTAATTTACAGTTACTTTGGCTGACCATGTTTTACTCTCGCCATAATATGTTAAGCCATTATTCTTTGATTGGCACGCAAATAATAATAAAACTACCAAAAAAATGAGTGCAAAAGATGTTTTTTTCAAAGTACTTACACCCCCTAATCAAGCTGTTTCTATTGTATTTCTTCTTGTATTTCACTGCTACGGTTATCAATAAGCGAGAATCAAGTAATTTAAAAAAACGAACACAACTTAAGTTCTTATGGTTTTAATCAAAGAACTAAGTGCCATATTAGGAAGTAAGAGAAGACTGTATAAAGGCTAATAAAATAAATAGACAAGATATAGTGTTCTACACGCCTACAGAAGAAAGAGAGAAACGAAAATGTTATTTAATTCATTCTATAACTAATATGCTTAAAACTGTCAATGAAATAGTAAACAGAAATACGCTTAGTAAAATTAAAGCTTCTTAACCTTTAAACATTCTATTTTGATAAAATAATAACTACGAACAACGAAAGGATTATTTTATGACTAAAAAACAAATCTGGTTTGAAGTAGAAGAACATGAAACAATTGAGCAATGTTTAGAACGAATGAAAGAAGCAGGCTATATGCCAATGGGACGTAAAGAAGAGCCTGTATTTCATCTTGTAGGTGGAGAATCTACTTACTTGAGACAAAAAATTCAATTTAAAGGGATATTAATAGAGAAATAAATTAAAATTTTGTCAAAATCCGAACATTACTGTTTTCTGAAAATTTATCGTTCGCATTTTACCATTGATTTTCTTCTCACGCCTTGTTAAAATGTGAACAGGAAAACATTTAACATCTTACATTTAAATAAATATTCGCTAAATGAATATTAGACCTCCCACATATATGCTAGAGAATATGGCTCTAGTGTCTCTACCCGACACCGTAAATGTTGGACTATGCGGGAAAGCAACTTTTTGGCATTTAGAAAGGTGTGTGGATACGTATGCCTATTCACATCATTTTCTTATAATAAAATGTCCTCAAGTATTCTGCTTTCTTCGCATTTGAGAAAGTGGATTATTTGAGGACTTTTTTATCTTCTTTCAGGAGAAAACAGATAAAGCTATCAATGAATGTAACGAAATCAAAAATGTAAAAGACAATATGATTCAATAAATTTACATGAGAACGTAAATGTTTGAAGGAGCGAAATCGATGAATCCAAAAATTGGTGTTATTATGGGAAGTTCAAGTGACTGGGAAACGATGAAATTTGCTTGCGATATTTTAGATGAACTACAAGTGTCATACGAAAGACAAGTTGTTTCTGCACATCGTACGCCAGATCTTATGTTTGAATATGCAGAATCAGCCCGTTCAAGAGGAATTCAAGTAATTATTGCAGGTGCTGGTGGAGCTGCCCATCTTCCAGGGATGGTTGCAGCCAAAACAACATTACCTGTAATCGGTGTACCAGTTCAGTCTAAAGCATTAAATGGATTGGATTCATTATTATCAATAGTACAAATGCCTGGCGGTGTACCTGTAGCAACGGTAGCGATTGGTAAGGCTGGTGCAACAAATGCTGGTTTATTAGCAGCTCAGATTTTATCAACTACAGATCATGAGTTAGCAATTAGACTTGAAGAGCGACGAGAAATGATTAAGCAACAAGTATTGGAAAGTACAGGTGATCTACTGTGACAAGAGTGATTTATCCTGGACAAACGATTGGCATCATTGGTGGAGGGCAATTAGGTCGAATGATGGCTCTTGCTGCTAAAGAAGCAGGCTATAAAATTGCAGTACTGGAACCATCGATGGACTCACCATGTGGACAAGTTGCTGATATTCGAATTGTTGCCCAATATAATGATGAGGCTGCATTAGAAGAATTAGCAGAAGTTAGTGATGTTATTACTTATGAATTTGAAAATATAGATTATGAAGGTTTAAAGAGATTAACAGAAATGGCTTACGTTCCGCAAGGCGCTGAACTAGTACGCATAACGCAAAATCGTGTAACGGAAAAATTAGCAATTGTTAATGCTGGATGCCCAGTTGCTCCATACATAGTAGCAAATACTTATGAAGAATTAGTAAATCAGATTGATGAAATTGGGTACCCATGTATTGTGAAAACAGCACAGGGTGGATATGATGGAAAGGGTCAACAACAATTAAATTCAAAAGACGACTTACCGCTTGCACAAAAATTACTTGAACATTCTCAATGTGTTGCTGAAGGGTTTGTCTCATTTGAAAGAGAAATTTCCGTCATTGTTCAACGTAATGGAAATGGACAAAGCTACTGTCTTCCTGTTGGAGAAAATATTCATGTTCATCATATATTACACGAAACGATTGTGCCGGCCCGTATATCTGTTGAAACATATAACAAAGCAATCGAAGCTGCCAAAAAAATAGCTGACTATTTACAACTGGTTGGTACATTAGCAGTTGAAATGTTTGTGTTGAAAGATGGACAAATTATTATAAATGAGCTTGCACCAAGACCACATAATTCTGGTCATTACTCCATTGAAGCTTGTAATGTATCACAATTTGGTCAACATATACGTGCTATTTGTGGTTGGCCGCTTCGTAAACCAAAACTATGGGCACCATCAATTATGGTGAATTTGTTAGGTCAGCATGTTGTACCATTAACAAATTCAATTACAAAATATCCTGAATGGTCTGTTCATCTTTATGGGAAAACTGAAGCAAAAGTGAACCGTAAAATGGGTCACGTAACAATAATGACGGAAAATATCGAAGAAACATTAGAACAAATAAAAAGTTCTGGCATCTGGTCGGAATAAAAAGGAGAAGGAAACATGATTGAACGTTACACACGTCCTGAAATGGGCGCAATTTGGACAGAAGAAAACAAATTTAAAGCTTGGTTAGAAGTTGAAATTTTAGCTTGTGAAGCTTGGGCTGAACTTGGTGAAATTCCAAAAGAAGACGTAGCATTACTTCGCCAAAACGCTTCATTCGATATTAACCGTATTTATGAAATCGAACAAGAAACTCGCCATGATGTAGTAGCGTTTACACGTGCTGTATCTGAAACATTAGGTGAGGAACGCAAATGGGTTCATTACGGCTTAACATCAACTGACGTGGTAGATACTGCATTGTCTTATTTAATCAAACAAGCAAACACGATTTTACGTAAAGATATTGTGAACTTCATCGATATTTTAACGGAAAAAGCAAAAGAGCATAAATACACAGTAATGATGGGACGTACTCATGGTGTTCATGCAGAACCAACAACCTTTGGTTTAAAGTTAGCTCTTTGGCTTGAAGAAATGAGACGTAATCTAGAGCGCTTTGACTACGCTGCTAAAGTAATTGAAACAGGGAAAATTTCTGGTGCTGTTGGTACTTATGCAAATATCGATCCTTTTGTAGAGCAATATGTTTGTGAAAAATTAGGTTTAGCAGCAGCTCCAATCTCGACGCAAACGTTACAGCGTGACCGTCATGCACAATATTTCTCAACATTAGCATTAATCGCAACTTCAATTGAGAAATTTGCAACTGAAGTACGTGGTCTTCAAAAATCAGAAACGCGTGAAGTGGAAGAAGGGTTTGCAAAAGGGCAAAAAGGGTCCTCAGCAATGCCGCATAAACGCAATCCAATCGGTTCAGAAAATATGACTGGTATGGCACGACTAATTCGTGGATATATGTTAACAGCTTATGAAAACGTATCTTTATGGCATGAACGTGATATCTCTCATTCATCAGCAGAACGTGTCATCATTCCAGATGCAACAATCGCCCTTAACTATATGTTAAACCGTTTCGGCAACATCGTGAAAAACTTAACGGTGTTCCCAGACAATATGAAACGTAATATGGATAGAACTTTCGGCTTAATCTACTCACAACGTATTTTACTTGCGTTAATTGATAAAGGATTAGCTCGTGAAGATGCTTATGATACAGTTCAACCATTAACTGCACGTGCTTGGGATGAACAAACGCAATTCCGTCCATTAGTTGAGGCAAACGAAAAAATTTCTTCTTTATTAACGAAAGAGGAAATTGATGATTGTTTCGATTACAACTATCACATTAAAAATGTAGATATGATTTTCGAACGTCTTGGCTTGAACTAGTAGAATTCATTAGGAAAATCAAATTGATAATGCCATTTCGATAAAATTTGGGCGGCAAATACGCCAAGACTAATTTAATTGATTTTAAATTTCTAAAGCATTCATCTCTTATCTAAATTACTGATGAGAGATGAGTGTAAATTAATTGGAGGCTCACGTCATGAACAAAGGTCAGCTTTTATACGAAGGAAAAGCAAAACGTTTATATGCAACAGAACAGGAAGATATTTTGTTCGTTGAATATAAAAATAGTGCAACTGCATTTAATGGTGAGAAAAAAGCAGAAATTGAAGGAAAAGGTGTGCTTAATAACCGTATTACAACTTTAATTTTCGAAAAATTAAAAGAATATGGAATTGATTCTCATTTTGTAGAAAGAATTTCAGACAATGAGCAGCTCGTTCGAAAAGTGGATATTATTCCAATCGAAGTAGTAGTCCGCAACATTGCTGCTGGCAGTCTTGCAAAACGACTTGGTGTAGAAGAAGGAACTCCACTTAAACGAACTATTGTTGAATTTTACTATAAAGATGATGCCCTTGGTGATCCATTCATCAATAACGACCATATTGACATTTTAGGTATTGCAACAAAAGCAGAAGTTGAAACTTTATATCAACTTGGTTTAAAGGTTAACGGTGTGCTTCAACCAATCTTTGAAGAAGTTGGCGTAATATTAGTAGACTTTAAGCTTGAGTTTGGTCGAGATAAAGATGGAAACGTATTACTTGCAGATGAAATCTCACCTGATACTTGTCGCTTATGGGATGCAGAAACAAAACAAAAGCTTGATAAAGACGTGTTCCGACGCAATTTAGGAAGTTTGACAGAAGTATATGAAATTATTCTTGCTAGACTTGGAGGCAAATAGAAATGACTAAAGTTAAAATTTACGTTACATTACGCGAAAGTGTGTTAGATCCTCAAGGTTCTGCGGTACAAGGCTCATTAGCGAAAATCGGCTATAACGAAGTGAGCGATGTGCGAATCGGTAAGTATTTAGAGCTTCAAATCGGAGAAACAGAAAGAGATATCGACACATTAGTAAAAGAAATGTGCGAAAAACTTCTTACAAACACAGTGATTGAAGATTATCGCTACGAAGTCGAGGAGGCTAACTAATTATGAAATTCGCAGTACTCGTTTTCCCTGGGTCAAACTGTGACATCGATATGTATCATGCGATTAAAGATGAGCTTGGTGAAGAAGTTGAATATGTTTGGCATGATGCAACAGATTTAAGCGAATTCGATGGCATTTTAGTTCCTGGTGGTTTCTCTTATGGTGACTATTTACGTTGTGGTGCAATGGCAAACCAATCAAACGTAATGGCAGAAGTAAAAAAAGCTGCTGAAGCGGGAAAACCAGTTTTAGGCGTGTGTAATGGGTTCCAAATTTTAACGGAGGCAGGATTACTTCCAGGTGCTTTGTTAAGAAATAAAAATTTAAAATTCATGTGCCGTACAGTTCAATTAAAAGTAGAAAACAATAATACCATTTTTACTAACCAATATGAACAAGGGCAAATTATTAATATTCCAATCGCTCATGGTGAAGGAAACTATTTCTGTGACGAGGAAACGTTAGCAGCATTAAAAGAAAACAATCAAATTGTCTTTACATATTCAGGTGAAAATCCAAATGGTAGTTTAGAAGACATCGCAGGAATTATTAATGAACGCGGAAATGTTCTTGGAATGATGCCACATCCAGAGCGTGCAGTAGATGCATTGCTTGGTAGTGATGATGGTCTGAACGTTTTTAAATCAATTGTAAAGCAGTGGAGGGAATCACATGTCAGCTAGTTTAGAGCCAACAGCACAGCAAATAAAAGAACAAAAGCTTTATGCTGGAATGGGTATGTCAGATGAAGAATTTGCGATGGTGGAGCGTATTTTAGGACGCCTTCCAAACTGGACTGAAACAGGGTTATTCTCTGTAATGTGGTCAGAACACTGTTCCTATAAAAATTCAAAACCTGTATTACGTAAATTCCCTACAAAAGGCCCTCAAGTTCTTCAAGGTCCTGGTGAAGGGGCTGGGATAGTAGATATCGGTGATGAGCAAGCGGTTGTATTTAAAATGGAATCACATAACCACCCATCTGCTATTGAACCTTACCAAGGAGCTGCAACGGGTGTAGGTGGAATTATTCGTGACGTCTTCTCAATGGGTGCACGTCCAATTGCAATGTTAAATTCTTTACGTTTTGGTGAATTGCAATCAGAACGGGGTAAATATTTATTTGAAGAAGTCGTTGCAGGTATTGCTGGTTACGGTAACTGTATTGGAATTCCAACAGTAGGAGGAGAAATTCAATTCGATCCTTGCTATGAAGGAAATCCACTTGTTAACGCCATGTGTGTCGGCTTAATCGACCATAAAGATATTCAACGTGGTATTGCAGCTGGTGTGGGCAATACTGTTATGTACGTTGGTGCCAAAACAGG
The DNA here is from genome assembly GCA_023405135.1 of Bacillota bacterium. Taxonomy (GTDB): domain Bacteria; phylum Bacillota; class Bacilli; order Bacillales_A; family Planococcaceae; genus Ureibacillus. Next base: position 6,997 of record JAEXYZ010000049.1, read on the forward strand.
ACGTGATGGTATTCATGGTGCAACATTCGCATCAGAAGAACTATCAGAAGCTTCTGAAGAAAAACGTCCTGCAGTACAAGTTGGGGACCCATTCATGGAAAAACTTTTACTTGAAGCATGTTTAGAAGTCGTTAAATCCGATGCACTTGTTGGTATTCAAGATATGGGAGCTGCTGGTCTTACTTCATCATCAGCAGAAATGGCTTCAAAAGCTGGTTCTGGTGTAGAAATGAACTTAGATTTAGTTCCTCAACGCGAAACAGGTATGACAGCTTACGAAATGATGTTATCAGAATCACAAGAACGTATGTTACTTGTTGTGAAAAAAGGTCGCGAAGATGAAATTAAAGCAATCTTTGATAAATACGGTTTAGATGCAGTAGCAATCGGTCGCGTAACTGATGACAAAATGCTTCGTTTACTTCATAAAGGGGAAGTAGTTGCAGAAGTTCCTGCTGATGCACTTGCAGAAGATGCACCTGTATATCATAAACCATCAAAAGAACCTGACTATTTTGCAGAGTTCCAAGCAATTGAAAATAGTGAGCCAGTAGTAACAGATTTAAAAGAGACATTAAAATCATTGCTTCAAGCACCAACTATAGCCTCAAAAGAATGGGTTTATGATCAATATGATTATCAAGTTCGTACTAATACAGTAGTAGCACCAGGATCTGATGCAGCTGTACTTCGCGTACGTGGTACAAACAAAGGTCTTGCAATTACGACAGACTGTAACTCTCGTTATATTTTCTTAGATCCTGAAACTGGCGGTAAAATTGCTGTAGCAGAAGCAGCACGAAATATCGTAGCATCCGGTGGGCAACCACTTGCCATTACAGACTGCTTAAACTTTGGGAATCCAGAAAAACCAGAGATTTTCTGGCAAATTGAAAAGTCAGCTGATGGAATCTCAGCAGCGTGTACAGCTTTAAATTCTCCAGTTATTGGTGGTAACGTATCATTATACAATGAACGTTCAGGTGAAGCGGTTTACCCAACACCAACAATTGGGATGGTTGGTTTAGTAGAAGATTTAGCACATGTTACAACTCAGCAATTAAAACAAGCTGGAGACGTTGTTTACTTAATTGGTGAAACAGCAACAGAATTTGGCGGCTCTGAACTTCAGAAGTTAGTATATGGAAAAATCTTTGGTAAAGCACCACATATTGATTTAGAAGTAGAAGCAACTCGTCAAGCTGCTGTTTTAAAAGCAATTCGTGAAGGACTTGTACAATCAGCCCATGATGTTTCAGAAGGTGGTATAGCTGTTGCTCTAGCTGAAAAAACATTTGGTACTGAAGGTTTAGGACTATTTGTAACTTTACAAGGTTCAGCTATTACTGCATTATTTAGCGAATCTCAATCTCGTTTTATTATGACAGTTAAAGAGGAAAATACAGCTGCATTTGAAAATATTATTCCGGAAGCAAAGAAGATTGGTATTGTAACAGATGATGCAACAATTACAATCAACGGTGATACTGGCATTCTTGTAGAAGGTACAGTGGAGGAATTCCGTTCTGCTTGGAAAGGAGCAATCCCATGCTTGGTGAAATCAGAGGCTTAAATGAAGAATGTGGCGTATTTGGTATATGGGGACATTCTGAATCAGCTCAATTAAGCTATTATGGTCTTCACGCTCTTCAACACCGTGGTCAAGAAGGCGCTGGTATCGTCGTAACAGATGGTCAAACTTTACGCGCGGTTAAAGGTGAAGGACTTGTAAATGACGTATTTAGTGAAGAAAATTTAAAATCTGCAAAAGGTCAAGCTGCTATTGCTCACGTTCGTTATACAACGGCAGGTGGAGGCGGAATTGAAAACGTACAACCGTTACTTTTCCGTTCTTCAACGGGTAGCATGGCTATTGCTCATAACGGTAATTTAGTAAATGCCAATCATTTAAAACAGCATTTAGAGCGTTCTGGAAGTATTTTTCATTCTTCTTCCGATACAGAGGTCGTTGTGCATTTAATTAAGAAAAGTAAAAAACCTGGTTTTCGTGCCCAAGTGAAAGAAGCTCTTTCATTATTAAAAGGCGCCTTTTCATTTTTAATCATTACTAAGGATTGTATGATGGTTGCTCGCGATCGCAATGGGTTACGTCCCTTATCTCTTGGTAAACTAGATGACGCTTGGGTTGTCGCTTCTGAAACCTGTGCCTTTGACTTAATCGGTGCAGAATTTGTTCGCGAAGTGGAACCTGGTGAACTGTTAATTATTACAGACAAAGGTATTGAAGAAGACCGTTATGTACAAATGGAGAAACGTGCAATGTGTGCAATGGAATATGTATATTTTGCACGTCCTGACTCAAATATCGACCAAATTAACATCCATATGGCACGTAAACGTATGGGAAAACGATTAGCTCAAGAATGTGCTTGGTTGGAGGCGGACATTGTAACAGGTGTTCCAGACTCATCAATCTCTGCGGCGATAGGATTTGCTGAAGAAAGTGGCATCCCTTATGAACTTGGCTTAATTAAAAATCGCTATACAGGTCGTACATTCATTCAACCTACACAGGAATTGCGTGAACGTGGAGTGAAAATGAAGTTGTCACCGGTTGTCCAAGTAGTGAAGGGGAAACGTGTTGTCATGGTAGATGATTCAATTGTGCGTGGAACGACATCTCGACGTATCGTGAATATGTTAAAAGAAGCTGGGGCAACTGAAGTACATGTTGTAATCTCATCTCCACCAATGAAAAATCCTTGCTTCTATGGTATCGATACTTCTACCCATGAGGAATTAATTGCTTCAAGTAAAAGTGTAGAAGAAATTTGTGAAGCAATTGGTGCTGATTCTTTAACGTTTCTTTCTGTTGAAGGTTTAGTAGAAGCAACTGCACGTCCATTTGATGATGAAAATCGTGGACTTTGTATGGCATGTTTTACTGGAGATTATCCTACAGAAATTTTCTCAGATACAGTCTTACCACATGAAAAAGAAGTAGTACGATAAGATACTTATTAATTAAACGATTTTATCGTCAAGGCTCAATTGATTATATTTAGGAGGATTTTTAAATTGTCAAAAGCATATGAGCAAGCAGGCGTAAATATTGAAGCTGGTTACGAAGCAGTAAAACGTATGAAATCACATGTTGAACGAACAAACCGTTTAGGTGTGATGGGGACGTTTGGTGGCTTCGGAGGCATGTTTGACTTGTCCTCTTTAAACTTAAAAGAACCTGTTCTTATTTCAGGTACAGACGGTGTTGGGACAAAATTAAAACTTGCATTTATGGTTGATAAACACGATACAATTGGTGTCGATTGCGTTGCGATGTGTGTGAACGATATCGTAGCACAGGGCGCAGAACCATTATATTTTCTAGATTACGTAGCTCTTGGCAAGGCTGAGCCAGCTAAAATTGAGCAAATCGTAAAAGGTGTAGCGGATGGCTGTGTACAAGCCGGTGCTGCTTTAATTGGTGGAGAAACAGCTGAAATGCCAGGTCTTTACGATGAAGATGAGTATGATTTAGCTGGCTTTGCTGTAGGTGCTACAGAAAAGTCGAACATTGTTACGGGAGAAAAAATCGTTGAAGGAGATGTGCTTATCGGTCTTGCTTCAAGCGGTGTTCATTCCAATGGTTACTCATTAGTTCGTAAAATTGTTTTTGCAGATAATGGTTTTGCTGTTGATGAAGTTGTTGAAGGTTATGAGGATCTTGGTCCAATTGGAGAAGCACTTCTAACACCGACAAAAATTTATGCGAAGCCAGTTCTTGAAATGTTAAAACAAGCAGACATTCATGGTATGGCACATGTTACTGGTGGCGGGTTCTATGAAAATTTACCACGTATGATGCCGGCTGGTTTAGCTACTGAAATAGATTTAGGATCTTGGCCTGTTCTTCGAATTTTTGAGTTTTTAAAAGATAAAGGCAAGCTTGCTGACAAGGATTTATATAATGTGTTCAACATGGGGATTGGCTACGTACTTTCTGTCCCTACATATGAAGCAGACAAAGTAATCTCTATTGCTACAGAAAATGGGGAAAAGGCATATAAAATAGGACGTGTCGTAAAAGGGGAAGGCGTAACATTTACTGGTGAGCATGATGGGAGTTTAGTGTGATGACAAAGAAAATCGCTATATTTGCTTCTGGAAGCGGGAGCAATTTTCAAGCAATTCAAGAAGCGATTTTGCGCGGTGAATTAAATGCAAAAGTTGAACTTGTCGTAACAGACAAACCAAACGCATTCGTTGTAAAGCGAGCTGAAACCTTCAGCATACCAGTGTTTTCATTTACCCCAAAAGCTTATGAATCAAAAGAGGCCTATGAACAAGAAATTGTAAATGTTTTGCAACAAAAAGAGATTGAGTGGATTGTTCTTGCAGGGTATATGCGTTTAATTGGCAACACATTACTGTCATCATTTGCGAACCGAATTGTTAATATTCATCCTTCACTGTTACCATCGTTTCCAGGTAAGGATGCTATTGGACAAGCAATGGCTCATGGAGTGAAGATTACAGGAGTAACGGTTCATTTTGTTGATGAAGGAATGGATACTGGACCAATTTTGTCGCAGGCTGCAGTTGAGGTTGTAGACGGAGACAGAGCTGCAACTGAAGAGCGTATTCATGCTGTTGAACATGAGCTGTACACAAAAACATTAATACGATTATTTGAATGAAAAGCAAGTATAAAAATTTTGAATAATGTTTAGCGCAAGCCATCCAGCCCATAGAGGATGCGGTCCCACGTGTGCAAATTTTATTTACAAACAGGGCACTTGCGCTTTTCTAACATAGAATATTGGAGGTCTTTTTCGTGACGAAACGTGCACTTATTAGTGTTTCAAATAAAGAAGGTATTTTAGAATTTGCAAAAGAATTAGTAGCATTAGAATATGAAATTTTATCAACTGGTGGTACGAAAAAAATGTTACAAGATAACAATGTTCCAGTAACAGCAGTTGATGAAGTAACAAAATTTCCTGAAATTCTAGATGGCCGTGTAAAAACGCTAAATCCATTAATTCATGGAGGTCTTTTAGGAAAATTCGATGATCCTTCCCACCAAGCTCAAATGAGTGAACATGGTATCGAACCAATTGAAATTGTTTGTGTAAATCTTTATCCGTTTGTAGAAACAATTTCAAAACCTGATGTAACATGGGATGATGCAATCGAAAACATCGATATCGGTGGTCCTACAATGCTACGTTCTGCTGCGAAAAACCATCAATATGTAACTGTCATTGTTGATTCCAACGATTATGCAAAAGTGCTTGAAGAGTTAAAAGCTCAAGGTGCAACTACAATTGAAACACGTCGTCGTCTCGCTGCGAAAGTATTCCGTCATACAGCGGCATATGACTCTTATATTTCTAACTATTTAACAGAGGAAGATTTCCCAGAGAACTTAACGATGACATATGAGTTAAAACAAACTTTACGCTATGGTGAAAATCCACATCAAAAAGCAGCATTTTATCAAAAACGTTTAAGTTCTGATTTCTCATTAGCATTTGCAACTCAACTACACGGAAAAGAGTTATCTTATAATAATATTCAAGATGGCAATGCTGCACTTCAAATCGTGAAAGAATTTGATATTCCAGCTGCGGTTGCAGTAAAGCATATGAATCCTTGTGGTGTTGGAACAGGTAATAGCATTGAAGAAGCTTTTGATAAAGCGTATGAAGCGGATCCAACTTCAATCTTTGGAGGTATTATAGCTTTAAACCGCGAAGTAGACTTAGCGACTGCTGAAAAATTAAGCGAGATTTTCTTAGAAATTATTATCGCACCATCATTTACAGAAGAAGCATTAGAAGTTTTAACAAAGAAGAAAAATATTCGTTTATTAACAATTAATTTTGCTCAACAAACACAAGATAAATTTAAAGTAGTGTCTGTTGAAGGTGGTCTTTTAGTACAAGAAGATGATGCATTTGGCTTTGCTGAAGCTGATATTAAAGTTGTCACAGATCGTGAGCCTTCAGAAGAAGAGTGGCAAGCATTAAAACTTGGTTGGGCAGTAGTAAAACATGTAAAATCAAATGCTATCGTTGTAACAGATACACAAATGACACTAGGTGTAGGTGCTGGTCAAATGAATCGTGTTGGCTCTGCTAAAATTGCATTAGAACAAGCTGGAGAGAAAGCAAAAGGTGCTGCTCTTGCATCAGATGCATTCTTCCCAATGGGTGATACTGTAGAAGCTGCAGCAGCTGCAGGCATTACAGCAATTATTCAACCAGGTGGCTCTATTAAAGACCAAGATTCTATTGATAAAGCAAATGAATACGGCATTGCTATGGTGTTTACAGGTGTACGTCATTTTAAACATTAATAATTAATATGAAATTGGAACGCTCGTTCTTTGCAGCGGGCGTTTTTTATAGTGTGTAGATGATAAATTCGCACATAATTTGGTGAATACCGCACATAAAACCAAAAAAATTGCACATAAACATGTCAAAACCGCAAATAAATTTAAATTCGAAAGCAAATAACCCAACTTAGGAGGCTTTAATACATGAACATCCTTGTAATCGGTAGCGGCGGACGTGAGCATGCCATTGCTAAAAAGTTCAATGACTCTCCATCCGTTGAAAAAGTATACGTAGCACCAGGAAATGATGGAATGCGTTCGATTGCTGAAATTGTTCCAATTGATGCAATGGATTTTGCAGGACTTGCTCAATTTGCAAAGGAGCATGAAATTGATTTAACTTTTGTTGGACCAGAGCAACCGCTAGCTGGTGGAATTGTTGATTTCTTCCAAGCTCGTGCTTTAACAATCTTTGGACCTACGAAGGCTGCTGCACAAATCGAAGGTAGTAAATCTTATGCAAAAGAGATTATGAAAAAATACAATATCCCTACGGCAGCCTATGAAACATTTACAGATGCAGAAAAAGCTATTGAATATGTAAAGCAACAAGGTGCACCAATTGTTGTAAAAGCAGATGGATTAGCTGCTGGTAAAGGGGTTATTGTTGCAATGACTGAACAAGAAGCAATCGATGCTATTAAAGATATGATTGGTAACCAACGCTTTGGTGAATCATCTTCACGAGTTGTTATTGAGGAATTTTTAGATGGTGAAGAATTTTCTTTCATGTCATTTGTACACAAAGGACAAATTTATCCGATGGTCATTGCACAGGATCATAAACGTGCGTACGATGGTGATAAAGGGCCGAACACAGGTGGAATGGGAGCATATTCTCCAGTACCTCAAATTCCACAAGAATTAGTTTCTCGCGCTTATATTGAAATTGTTGAACCGACAGTGAAAGCGATGGAAGAAGAAGGCGTATCTTTTACAGGAATTTTATATGCAGGATTAATCTTAACAAATCAAGGACCGAAAGTAATTGAGTTCAATGCTCGTTTTGGTGATCCTGAAACACAAGTTGTACTTCCTCGAATGACATCGGATTTTGGTTTATTTATGAAAGCTTTAATGGAAGAAAAATATTTTGATTTACAATGGTCTAACGAAGCCATGTTAGGAGTTGTAATTGCTGCTGAAGGTTATCCTGGAGATGTAGAAAAAGGAAACCCTCTTCCAGATTTAAATGAGTTATCCGAAAGCTATGAAGTATATCATGCTGGGACAAAGTTAGTTAATGGTAAATTTGTTGGCAACGGTGGTCGAGTTTTACTAGTTGCTGCAAAGGCAGATACTTTAAAAGAAGCACAAGAAAAAGTATATGCTGGCATTGAAAAAGAAAAATGGGATAAGTTTTTCTACCGTAAAGATATTGGTTGGCGAACTTTTCAATAATAATAAAAAGGCAAGGGTCGTATAATAAAGCCGACTGCTTGCCTTTTTGTACGATCCTTATTAACTTGGTTGAGATTGACCAGTATTAGAAGATTTATTTTTATTTCCTTGTTTATTTTGGTTACCTTTTTGATTTCCTGATACGGAATCAGCTACAGTTTTTACAGCTTGTGAAGCTGTTTTTGCCATTGTTCCATTTGGCGCAACTTCTGAAACCGTTTGAGCAACTTGTGAAGCTGCCTTTGCAACATCCTTCATAGTTTGTCCTTGTGAAGAATTATTTCCCTTTTGTGTATTCCCTTGTTCATTCCATTTATTTTCATACGTCTGATTATAAGCTTGCATTAAACTGTCGCCATCTAAATATTCATCAAATGTCGTTGCTACAGCTTCTTTTACATTTGAATTAATTAATGCTTTTGCAGGACAGTATAGGAAAATTCCTTCTGCAACTTTTAATGCACCGGCCGCAACAAATATTGTACCTAATGTTTTACTTCCTGAATCCTTTGCTAAATGCGCAATACCACAGGCTGTCAAACCAGTTCCTAAAGCGAGTCGTACAAAACCACTTTTTTCAGAGATATTTTCTTCCATTTTGCTCCACTCCTTGAAAAGTAAATTTGTTCCAATGTAAAAACTTTAATTTAAGAAAGTGCTGTGATACGATAAAATCAATAAAATAATGCGACAATGACAAAGGGGATTTTGTGCGTCTTACTGTTTTATCACAGAAAACGATTATGAACTATGATAAATAAATCGCACAATTTTTGAGCAAAGTTAGTATGTGCGTATAAAATCCGATTAACCGAAATAAATTTTATAAGTAATAGAAGGGAGTGTTATTAATGCCAGAGCCTACCTGGAGAATACATGAAATACGGAAACAAGTTGCTGTTATTGATGGTCAGGAAGCACCTTCCTTAGTTTTGAAAAATGCACGTTATTTACATAGTGTGCTTAAACAATGGATTTCAGGTAATATTTGGATTTTAGGAGATCGAATCGTTTACGTTGGGCAAGAAATGCCTTCAAATTTAACAAAAACAAAGGTTATTGATTTACAAGGGAAAGTGGTCGTACCTGGATATATTGAGCCGCATGTTCATCCTTTTCAATTATATAATCCACAATCATTTGCTGATTTTGCTGCTCAAACTGGAACGACAGTGTTTATTGCAGATAATATGACTTTTGTTTTATCGCTCCCAAACGAGAAAGCGTTTTCAATTTTAGATCGATTGAAGAAACTGCCATTTTCATTTTATTGGTGGGTTCGATTTGATTCTCAAACGGAACTTGAAAACGAGGATGAACTGTTTACCAATAAATCAGTTTTTGAATGGTTAGAACGAAATGATGTTCTTCTAGGTGGAGAACTAACTGGGTGGCCGCGTTTACTTCATGGTGACGACTTAATGCTTTACTGGATACAAGCTACAAAGATGAAAGGAAAGAAAATAGAAGGACATTTTCCTGGCGCTTCTGAAAAAACAATTACCCGAATGAAATTGTTTGGAGTCGATGGCGATCATGAAGCAATGACCGTAGAAGAAGTAGAACGAAGAATATTACATGGTTATGCAGTGACATTAAGATATTCTTCTATTCGACCAGATTTACCGGAGCTATTAAAAGGAATTGTTGATAAGCAATTGAATATATTCGATCATTTAATGATGACAACAGATGGGTCAACGCCAAGTTTCCATCAAGATGGAGTAATGGATAAATGTATTCGCATTGCACTTGAGGCAGGTGTAGATCCTGTTGATGCCTACAATATGGCTTCGTATAATGTGGCTCGTTATTATGGTATGACGCACTTGCATGGTTTCATTGCAACAGGTCGTTTTGCAACATTGAATGTATTAAAGGATGAATATACACCAAATCCTGAAGCAGTTTTATCTAAAGGTGTATGGCTAAAACAAAATAACGAAAAAGCTTATGCACTGCCAAAAATAAATTGGAAAAATTTCGAACCATTTAACATTCCGTATAAATTAACAGATGCTGATTTCCAATTTTCTATGCCGATTGGAATTGAAATGATTAATGATGTCATTACAAAACCTTACTCCATTAATCTTCAAATTAATAAGAGAGAGCTTCCACTTGGTAATGATGAAAGTTATCTAGTCCTTATTGATCGTCAAGGGAAATGGCGTGTTAACACAATTTTCAAAGGTTTTGCTACTCATGTGAAGGGATTTGCCTCCTCTTACTCGAATACAGGAGAAATAATATTAATTGGCAAAAGTATAGAAGATATGAAAGCTGCATTTGAAGAAATTAAGAGAATAAACGGCGGAATAGCATTAGTTGAAAATAAGGAAGTAATTGTATCATTGCCTTTAATAATAAATGGTACTCTTTATGATGGTGATGTTGAGGATTTAATAGAAAAAGAGACTGCTCTAATTAAAGCATTAAGAGATAGAGGATATCGACATTCAGATCCAATCTATACATTGCTATTTTTACAATCGACCCATTTACCATATATTCGTATCACGCCTAGAGGTATATTTGATGTAATGAAAAAGCAAGTAATGTTACCAGCTGTAATGCGCTAAAGGGGAGAAAAAGAATGCTTCATAAACACAGATTGTGCTGTGCAATTGCATTCGCGAGTATCTTGCTCGTCGGATGCAATGAAAAAAAAGAAGAAGTAGAAAAATCTGAACCAATAGAAGAAACAATACCTGTAACTGCAGAAGTGGAATTACCTTATGTAACGCCATTTACTGGAGAAAAGGTAGCGACAGAAGTAACCATGAGACCAATCATCGCAACAATTAATAACCATCCAGCTGCACGCCCGCAATCTGGTATTGGTTCTGCTGACGTTATTTATGAAATGTTAGCAGAAGGAAATATTACGAGATTACTAGCTTTATTCCAATCAGAAATTCCTAATAATATTGGCCCGATTCGAAGTGCTAGAGATTATTTCATTGAGTTAGCAGAAGGTTTAGATGCATTTTATATTGCTCATGGCTACAGTCCGGAAGCTCAAATGATGTTATCAAACGGTGTTGTTGATAATATAAACGGGATGCAGTATGATGGCTCGATTTTTAAACGGTCATCTGAACGAGTTGCACCACACAATTCCTATATTGCTGGAGAAAATATAGAAACCGCTGCAGAAAAAGTGAGCGCTTCACTTCTTTATCAGAAAAAAGTTTCGTATACTTTTTATGAACCTGATGAACGTGCTAAAATAGGTGTGCAAGCAAACTCTGTAGCTGTTAAATATAGTGGTTACGATTCATTTAATAGCGTTTATACTTATGATGCAGAAACAAATTTATATTCACGACAATGTGCAAATGAAACAACAATTGATTATTTAACAAATGAACCAATTACATTATCAAATGTACTATTTTTTGAAATGAATCATTCCATTATCGATAGTGTAGGACGACGAGATATTGATATTACTTCTGGAGGAACGGCTTATGTGTTCCAAGAAGGGATGATGCGAGAAGCTCGCTGGGAAAATATTGATGGTGTATTAAAAGCAGTAGAAGAAGATGGTAGTGAAGTAAAATTAGTACCTGGACATACATGGATTCATTTTGTTCCTTCTAATCCAGGAATCGCTACCTCTGTAACATATTCGTAGCGAAAGGGTGAGATAAATGCAAATCGATAAAATTCGAGGGCATCAAACAGATCAATTATTTAAAGCAGTACTAGAGTTAAAAGATATTGAAGAATGCTATAAATTTTTTGATGATTTATGTACGATCAGTGAAATTCAATCGTTAGCACAACGTTTTGAAGTTGCACATTTGTTACGTTTAAAGAAAACCTATGAATCAATAAAAAAAGAAACAGGAGCTTCTACAGCGACAATTTCACGTGTACGTCGTTGCTTCGATTATGGTAATGATACGTATGACGAGATGTTAGGACGCTTATATCCGGACGAAAAACCGTTCCAAGCATCTAAATAACTAACACAAAATCGGCTGTCTAGTAAGTCAAAAATGAATGACTTGCGGACAGCTTTTTGTATTTTTAGTAAGATTGAAATTTTTTTCGCTTTCGGGAACTTTACGTTATACTTGTAAACGGATAAGTGTACATAAAATATTACGAGATATAGGTGGGAAAAGAATGGATTATAAAAATTGGAGACATGTATTCAAAATTGATCCGGCAAAGGAAATTTCTGATGAAGCATTAGAAAAAGTATGCGAATCTGGAACAGATGTTATTTTAGTAGGCGGGACGGATGATGTCTCTCTTGATAATGTTATTGATATTTTGTTGCGTGTTCGCCGTTATACTGTTCCTGTTGCATTAGAGATTTCAACCATTGAATCTGTCCTAGCTGGTTTTGATTATTACTTTATCCCATCCGTTTTAAATAGTACGGAAACAAAATGGGTGAAAGATCTTCACCATCAGGCAATAAAGGAATATGGCGATGTTATGGTGTGGGACGAGCTTGTTGCAGAAGGATATTGTGTACTTAATCCAGACTGTAAAGTAGCAAAAGCAACGAATGCAAACACAAATTTAACAAAAGAAGACGTTATTGCATATGCAAGGTTAGCTGAAAACTATTTTAAAATGCCGATTTTCTATATTGAATATAGTGGTACTTTCGGAAATAAAGAAATTGTCGCTTCTGTAAAGGAAGTTTTAAATGATACAAAGCTCTTTTATGGTGGAGGTATTACGACTGCAGAACAAGCAGCTGAAATGGCTCGTATAGCAGATACAGTTGTAGTAGGGAACATCATATACGATGATTTAAAACAAGCTTTAAAAACTGTTGAAGCAGTAAAGAGTGTATCCATTTAACAAAATTTCAAATGCGTGATTGAATTTAATTTAGTATAATATAAGAACAAACGTTTGTGTGAAGGCGGTGCATCATGGAGCAAATAACGAAAAACTTACTAAAAGGAATGAATCCACAGCAAGAAAATGCTGTGAAAACAACAGAAGGTCCATTACTCATTATGGCTGGTGCCGGCTCAGGTAAAACAAGAGTTTTAACCCATAGAATAGCTTATTTAGTAGTTGAAAAAGAAGTATATCCATCAAAAATTTTGGCGATTACGTTCACAAATAAGGCTGCTCGTGAAATGCGTGAGCGGATTGATGGCTTGCTCGGTAATGGTACAACAGAAAGCATGTGGGTATCTACTTTTCACTCAATGTGCGTAAGAATTTTACGACGCAATATTGATCGAATCGGGATTTCAAAAAACTTCTCAATATTAGATTCTGCCGATCAACTCTCTGTAGTAAAAAATGTAATGAAACAGTTAAATATCGATACAAAACGTTACGAGCCTCGTGCTGTATTAAATGCGATAAGTTCGGCGAAAAATGAGTGTATTACCGCTGATACGTATAAAGCTAATAGCAATCCTAATAATCCGTATGAAAAAGTAATTGCACAAGTATACGAAGGGTACGAAAAAAGACTTCGCAAAAACCAATCCCTTGATTTCGATGATCTCATCATGACAACAATTACACTGTTTGAACGAGTTCCTGAAGTTCTAGAATTTTATCAAAATAAATTCCAATATATTCACGTTGATGAGTATCAAGATACAAACCATTCTCAATACAAACTTGTACAAATGCTCGCACAAAAATTTAAAAATATTTGTGTAGTAGGCGACTCTGATCAATCGATTTATCGTTGGCGTGGCGCCGATATTGGAAATATTTTATCCTTCGAAAAGGATTACCCAAATGCGAAAGTTATTTTACTAGAACAAAATTACCGTTCTACAAAACGAATATTACAGGCGGCAAATGATGTTATTGAGCATAATGAAAGTCGCTATCCTAAGAAATTGCGTACGGACAATTTAGAAGGAGAAAAAATTGTTCTTTACAAAGCTTCTACAGAACAAGATGAAGCACAGTTCGTTGTACAAACGATTCAAAAATTAATGGAAGAAGAAAATCGTACATTAGACGACTTTGCCATTCTTTATCGTACCAATGCGCAATCCCGTGTAATGGAGGAGGTACTTGTTAAGTCAAATATGACTTATCAAATTGTTGGTGGTACAAAATTCTATGATCGTAAAGAAATTAAAGATTTATTAGCGTATTTAAGATTAATTGCCAACAACGATGATGACCTGTCACTTGCACGCATTATTAATGAGCCAAAACGTAGCATTGGAGCAACTTCCTTTGAAAAAATAGCAACCTATGCAATTGAACAAGACCGTTCGATATTTGATGCTATGAAGGAAGTATTATTCATGGGATTAACATCAAAAGCAGCAAATGCAGTTGAAAAGTTCCGTGAATTAATTGCAGGCTTTACACAGATGCAAGAATATCTTTCAGTAACCGAGCTTGTGGAACAAGTTATTGATAAATCTGGCTACAGAGAAATGCTTCAAAATGAAAAAACGATTGAAGCAGAAAGTCGTTTAGAAAACATCGAAGAATTTTTATCGGTAACAAAAGCTTTTGAAGAACGTAGTGACGACAAATCATTAGTTGCCTTCTTAACCGATTTAGCTTTAGTGGCGGATATTGATTCCCTTGATAAAGAGGACACATCAAAAGGTAGTATCATTTTAATGACAATGCACTCTGCAAAAGGGCTTGAGTTCCCTGTTGTATTCATTATTGGAATGGAGGAAAATATTTTCCCACATTCAAGATCCCTTGATGATCCGGCAGAGATGGAAGAGGAGCGACGTCTAGCATATGTAGGCATAACACGTGCGGAGCAGCGCCTTTATTTAACATGTGCTGGTTCAAGAACGTTATATGGTCGTTCTAGCTTTAATATGCCTTCTCGTTTTTTAAGGGAAATTTCTGATGATGTAATCGAACAAATTTCGAGAGCTACAAATCAAATTGAAGCAGATGATTTACCTTTTAGTTCTGGACGAAACAAGCGTCTACAAAGCCAGCGACGAACACTTGGAAATGTACAATCCAAACCACAGATTGCTAGTCTGCAATCTACTGGTGGCGATCAGCTAGAATGGAAAGCAGGAGATAAAGCAATTCATGGTAAATGGGGCACTGGTACAGTTGTCAGTGTGAAAGGTGAAGGAGATAGTCTTGAATTAGACATTGCATTCCCAGGTGTAGGAATAAAACGTCTACTAGCTAAATTTGCGCCGATTACGAAGGGATAATAATCTTTAACAAGTGGTGGAGGAAGCATTAAACTTAATTGATTTTATTTTTGGAGGAATAGAATGAACGATATTGAAAAACGTGTGGCCGAGTTAAATCAGCTTCTTCACGAATATGGACATGCTTATTATGTTCTCGATAAGCCAATTGTTTCGGATGCTGTTTATGATCAGCTTTTACATGAGCTAATTGCATTAGAAAAAGAAAATCCATCATTAATTTATCCTGACTCTCCAACTCAACGTGTTGGTGGAGCAGCAGTTGAAGGTTTCCGTAAAGTTACACATACTTACCCGATGTTAAGTTTATCGAATGCTTTCGATGAAGCAGACCTGCGTGATTTTGACCGTAAAATTCGCCAAGCAATCGGGGACAACTTTTCTTACGTTTGTGAATTGAAAATCGATGGATTAGCAATCGCGTTACGCTATGAAAATGGGGTATTTGTGCAAGGAGCAACGCGTGGTGACGGAGTAGTCGGAGAAGATATAACGACGAACTTAAAAACAATTCGAGCAATCCCACTTAGATTAACGAAGCCGGTGACAATTGAAGTGCGCGGTGAAGCATATATGCCGAAGAAATCCTTTGAAGCATTGAATAATGCGCGGGCGGAAAAAGGGGAGGAGCTTTTTGCAAATCCTCGTAACGCAGCAGCAGGCTCTCTTCGTCAGTTTGACCCTAAAATTGCAGCAAGCCGTAATCTTTCCACATTTATTTATGCAATTGGTGGTGATGGGGAAGCTTATGGTATTGATTCTCATGCAGAAATGCTTGATTATTTAGAGGAGCTTGGCTTCCCTTCTAATAAAGAACGTCAAGCTTGTGCAACAATTGACGAAGTATTGGCGTTTATAGAAAAGTGGACAGAAAATCGCTTGAATCTCCCTTATGAGATTGATGGTATCGTTGTAAAGGTAAACCGTTATGCACATCAAGATGAACTAGGATTTACAGCAAAAAGTCCACGTTGGGCAATTGCATATAAATTCCCAGCAGAAGAGGTTGTTACTAAATTACTTGACATCGAATTAACAGTAGGGCGTACAGGAGTTATTACACCAACTGCTATTTTAGAGCCAGTTCAAGTTGCTGGTACAACAGTAGGACGAGCATCTCTCCATAATGAAGATTTAATTCGCGAGAAGGATATTCGTATTGGGGATACGGTCATAGTGCATAAAGCAGGAGATATTATTCCAGAAGTTGTAGGAGTTATTCTAGAGCAGCGACCGGAAGATACAGTTCCATACGAAATGCCGACTAACTGTATCGCTTGTGGTAGTGAATTAGTGCGAATTGAAGGAGAAGTCGCGTTACGCTGTGTAAATCCAAAATGTCCTGCACAAATTGCAGAAGGTATAAAACATTTCGTTTCACGTAATGCGATGAATATTGATGGTTTAGGAGAAAAAGTTGTTGAACAATTACTTCGTGAAAATTACATTAAAGACGTCGCAGATTTATATCATCTGCAAGTTGAACAGTTGATGAAGCTTGAGCGAATGGGAGAAAAGTCAGCAACAAATTTAGTAGATGCCATTGAACGTTCAAAAGAAAATTCCTTAGAACGTTTACTATTTGGGCTTGGTATTCGTCATGTAGGTGAAAAAGCTGCAAAAATATTAGCGGAACAGTTTGAATCGATCGATACATTAATGGAAGCTACAGAAGAACAATTAACATCTATTTTTGAAATTGGTGAAAAGATGGCAGATTCAATTATTACCTATTTTAATAACGAAGAAGTAAAAGAATTGATTGCTCGACTAAAACAAGTAGGCGTTAATATGACCTATAAAGGGAAAAAAATTCAGGTGGAAATTGGTGAAAGTCCTTTTGCAGGTAAGACAATTGTTTTAACAGGAAAATTAACACAATTGACACGTAACGAAGCAAAGGCGAAAATAGAAGAATTAGGCGGAACAGTAACAGGTAGTGTAAGTAAAAAAACAGATCTTGTTATTGCCGGTGAGGATGCTGGTTCAAAACTAACGAAAGCTACAGAACTTGGTATCGAAGTTTGGGACGAAGACCGCCTAATAGAACAATTACAACAGTAAAGGAGTTTCAAACGATGAAACGATTTCGCTGGATTCCAGCAGTAGTCGTAGTTGCAATGCTATCAGGCTGTGTACCTTCGTTTAAAGAAGATACAGAAGTATTACAAAATACAGATAAAGCTAAAGAAGCGGTTGAGACGACAATCATCCCAAGTATGCAATTAAATGATAATTATTATAGAACCCTTATACCATATAAAGAAAGTGCCAGTCGGGGGTTAGTTGTATCAAATGTATATACAAAGTATGATATTAAAGAAGTTGAAGAGGGCTTAATGCGCCTTTCCCAAAATGAATTTAATACAGAAGACTATTATTTCCAAGAAGGACAATATTTAGATTCCGAAACATTGAGTAGCTGGTTAGCGCGAAGCAATCAAACTGATGATGGGTTAAATCCAGCAGCACTTGAAGGAATGGACCCGGAAGTACGGGCTAAAGAAGCTCCTATTTATTTGGCGCATATAGTAGAACAAAACTATTTAACAAAAACACAGGATAATAAAGTTGCCTTAGGTGGTATTTCTATTGGATTAGCATTAAATTCTATTTACTACTATCAGAAAGAACAATATGGCGAATACTATGAGGAGCCGATTCCAAATAGTGAATTAGAGAAAAAGGGGAAAGAAATAGCGGCTGAGGTAATTACCCGTTTACGTGCACGATCAGAATTGAAAGATGTTCCAATTATGATTGGCTTATTTAAGCAGGCAAAAAGAAATTCAATTGTTCCAGGAACGTATTTTGCTTATAGTGTATCAGAGAAAGGGCAAAATGGTTTAAGTGATTGGACAGCAATTGATGAAGAATATGTTACTTTCCCGATGTCTTCTCCTAAAGAACAATATCGTGAGATGAATGAGGATTTCCAAAACTTTAAGCAAGATGTCGATAAATACTTTGCAAATTACACAAGTGTTATCGGTAGAGGCTTCTATCGAGACAATGAAATTCAAAAGTTATCAATAGAAATTCCGATTCAATTTTATGGTACAACAGAAATAATTGGATTTACCCAATACTTATCTGGAATTATTTTAACTCAATTACCGTCAGATTTAGATATTGAGGTAAGCATTACATCGGTTAATGGAGCAGAAGCATTAATCCTGAAAGAAAGAAATGACGGAGAACCATTTGTTCATATTTATGAATAAGGAATTAGAACAGTGTTGCTTTATAAGAGCAACACTGTTTTAAAGCTGTTAAGAATTTTAATAGGTTTGAATTTATAAAATATAGGGCGATAATAGTATTTGACTCGAATAATAGGTAAAAAACGTCAACAATACATTGTTTATGTAAAATATCATGACCTATTATAAGGATAGCATTATAAGAAAATATGGGAAATTCGCTCTTATTAGTGAAAATCGTGTCATTCTTATAAGAAAAATGGTAAAATTATTGATTATTGCCACGTAGAATATCGGAGGTGTAGAAGTATGGCGAAACTATCAAAAGAAGAAGTAAAACACGTTGCACACCTTGCGCGACTTGCTATTACAGATGAAGAAGCAGAAAAATTTGCAAACCAATTAGGGAAAATTACTGACTTTGCGCAAACATTAAACGAGCTAGATACGACAGATGTAAAACCAACATCACACGTTCTACCAATCGTAAATGTAATGCGTGAAGATGTAGCGCAAAAAGGTTTAGATCGTGATGTAATGATGCTAAACGTAAAAGAACAAGAGGCTGGTCAAGTAAAAGTACCACCAATTTTAGAAGATTAATCCCCGAAAAGAAGGAGGTAAACTCATGACGTTATTTGAACGTTCATCGAAGGAATTACAAGAAGGCTTACATAGCGGCGATTTTAAAATTGCTGATTTAACTAACGAAGCTTTTGCTCGTATCGACCAACTTGATGGCGATGTACAAGCATTTTTAGCTTTAAATAAAGAACAAGCGGTAGCTCAGGCTGAAGAAATGGATAAAGTTCCATTTGAACAACGTGGCCCTTTATTCGGCTTACCAATCGGTGTAAAAGACAACATCGTAACTGAAGGACTTGAAACAACTTGTGCTTCTAAAATTTTAGAAGGGTTTATGCCTATTTATGATGCAACTGTAGTGAAAAAACTACGTGAAGCAGGCATGGTGACAGTTGGTAAATTAAATATGGATGAATTTGCAATGGGTTCATCAAATGAAAACTCTGCTTTTAAAACAACAAAAAACCCTTGGAACCTTGATCATGTACCAGGTGGTTCTTCAGGTGCATCTGCTGCTTCAGTAGCTGCTGGTGAAGTTCCATTCTCATTAGGATCTGATACAGGTGGCTCTATCCGTCAGCCTGCTGCATATTGCGGTGTTGTTGGAATGAAACCTACTTATGGGCGCGTATCTCGTTTCGGTTTAGTTGCCTTTGCATCTTCTTTAGATCAAATTGGACCAATTACACGCAACGTATATGATAATGCGCTTCTTCTTGAAGCTATTGCTGGAGTAGACCCTAACGACTCAACTTCTGCTAATGTACCAGTACCAAATTACGTATCTAAGCTTAATGGTGACATTAAAGGTTTACGTATTGCAGTACCAAAGGAATTCCTTGGCGAAGGTGTTGGTGAAGCTGCACGTAACTCTGTTCTTGAAGCATTAGAAGTATTAAAAGGACTAGGTGCTACTGTTGAAGAGGTTTCACTTCCTCATTCTAAATACGCATTAGCTACTTATTATATCCTTTCATCTTCAGAAGCATCATCAAACCTTTCTCGTTTCGATGGTATCCGTTACGGTTTCCGTGCTGAAGGCGTGAAAAACTTAATGGAGCTTTATAAAGAAACTCGTGCCCAAGGCTTTGGTGATGAAGTAAAACGCCGTATCATGCTTGGTACTTATTCTTTAAGTGCGGGTACTTACGAAGCTTACTATAAAAAAGCGCAACAAGTTCGTACACTTATTAAAGAAGACTATGATAAAGTGTTCGAAAACTACGATGTCATTGTTGGACCAACAGCGCCAACTCCTGCATTTAAAATTGGCGAAAACATCGATGATCCTTTAACGATGTATGCAAATGATATTTTAACTATTCCAATTAACTTAGCGGGTGTTCCGGCAATTTCAATTCCATGTGGGTTTGAAAACGGCCTACCATTAGGTTTACAAATCATCGGTAAACATTTCGATGAGGAAACAATCTATCGTACTGCTTTCGCATATGAACAAGCGACAGAATTCCATAAACAAACTCCTCAAATTTGGGAGGGTAAATAATTATGAACTTTGAAACAGTTATCGGTTTAGAAGTACACGTTGAGTTAAAAACAGAATCAAAAATTTTCTCTCCAGCACCGAACCATTTCGGAGCAGAGCCTAATACAAATACAACAGTAATCGACCTAGGTTATCCTGGTGTATTACCTGTTTTAAACAAAAATGTAGTTGATTTTGCGATGAAAGCAGCACTTGCACTAAACATGAAAATCAACCAAGAAACAAAATTTGACCGTAAAAACTATTTCTATCCGGATAATCCGAAAGCTTATCAAATTTCTCAATTTGATAAACCAATCGGCTATGATGGTTGGATTGAAATTGAAATTGAAGGCACTGATGGTCAACCGGGGTATACGAAAAGAATCGGTATTACTCGCCTTCATATGGAAGAAGATGCTGGTAAATTAACACATGGTGACGGTTATTCATTAGTTGACTTCAACCGTCAAGGCACACCTCTTGTGGAAATCGTATCTGAGCCAGATATTCGAACTCCAGCAGAAGCTTATGCTTACCTTGAAAAATTAAAGGCAATTATCCAATATACTGGCGTATCTGACGTTCGTATGGAGGAAGGTTCGCTTCGTTGTGATGCGAACATTTCTATCCGTCCTTATGGTCAAAAGGAATTTGGTACTAAAACAGAGCTTAAAAACTTAAACTCTTTCAACTTTGTACGTAAAGGTCTTGAGCATGAAGAAATCCGTCAAGCAGAAGTGTTAATGTCTGGTGGCGAAATTAAGCAAGAAACTCGTCGTTTTGATGAAAAAACAGGCAAAACAATTTTAATGCGTGTAAAAGAAGGAACTGACGATTATCGTTACTTCCCAGAACCAGACTTAGTTGATCTTCATATTGACGACGAATGGTTAGAACGTGTACGACAATCAATCCCTGAACTTCCAGATGCTCGTAAAAAACGCTATGTTGAACAACTTGGCTTAAATAATTACGATGCAAGCGTGTTAGTAGTAAACAAAGAGATTTCAGATTTCTTCGATGAAATGGTAGCTCAAGGTGCTGATGCAAAGCTTGCAGCAAACTGGTTAATGGGTGACGTTTCAGCATACTTAAATGCAGAACAAAAAGAAATTGGACAAACTGCATTAACGCCAGAAAACTTAGCTGGTATGGTGAAATTAATTGCAGATGGTACTATCTCTTCAAAAATTGCGAAAAAAGTATTCACTGAGCTTGTGAAAAATGGTGGCGATGCTGCTAAAATCGTAAAAGATAAAGGTTTAGTACAAATTTCAGATCCTGCAACATTACTAGGTTTCGTAACAGAAGTGTTGGATGCAAACCCACAGTCAATTGAAGACTTCAAAAACGGTAAGGATCGTGCAATTGGCTTCTTAGTAGGTCAAATTATGAAGGCATCAAAAGGACAAGCTAACCCACCAATGGTAAATAAAATCCTACTTGAAGAAATTAATAAACGTTAATTCCACAACCGTCCATAAGTTGAAATAGTCAACTTTTGGACGGCTTTTTATGCCCTAGAAATTATTGGGATTTTTTTATAAAATTGTTAAGTAGTAATTAGTTTTATTATGCACAAATTAATGTGAGCAATCACCAATGTATTTCTCAGTTCAAATCAATTGTATTTATCCGATATCACATGCAAAATGGAATTATTAAGAAATTGGAGGGATACATTTTGAAAACGGAACAACAATATTTTCTATGGCAGAGTATATGGAACAAATGACAACGAACCTAAAAGATCCAAGCTTTGAAGTATACAAAAATTTTAACGTCAATACTGATGATGAAATTTTCCAATTATTAAAAAAGAAAAAGCCACACATCCTAGCTATTACAGAGGACTGGTGTGGAGAT
Source organism: Bacillota bacterium (assembly GCA_023405135.1). GTDB lineage: Bacteria > Bacillota > Bacilli > Bacillales_A > Planococcaceae > Ureibacillus. The sequence continues at coordinate 29,065 of JAEXYZ010000049.1, forward strand.
GCGATGTTGAACAACGCAGTCATTCGAAAAATCGCAGAAGCAGCAGATCTCGATATCCGCTGTGCTTTCCTGATGCAGATACAGATTTAATTGATCGCTATTTAACAAATGGCGGAAGAGCAATTCCAATTTATCTATTTTTAAACGAACAAGGCGAAGTAATTGGAAAATGGGGTCCACGAGCACCTGAATTACAGCAATTAGTAGTAGAAATGCGCTCGGAGCTTCCAGATAAGGAAGACCCTACATTTGAAGAAAAACAAAAACAAATGTATACTTCTTTGCAGAAGAAATTCGTAACAGACCCACAATGTGCAAAATGGGTTTATGAAGATATTAAAGCTGTCATTTCGAAAACTCTGTCATAAAATAGATAAACGAAAGTTCTCTTCATTGCTTCAATAAAATTTTTTTAGCCTGGAGAGAACTTTCCTTTTGTTAAAGCGTTTTTATATACATAAATAAGTATAGGATGGACGATACGATGAAAAGAGCAAGAATCATTTATAATCCAACATCAGGAAGAGAACTTTTTAAGAGGCATTTACCTGATGTGTTGGAGAAACTAGAAATCGCAGGTTATGAAACATCTTGTCACGCAACAACATGTGAGGGTGATGCAAAAATAGCAGCTGCACATGCAGTTGAACGTGGCTTTGACATTGTGATTGCTGCAGGTGGGGATGGCACGTTAAATGAAGTAGTTGCTGGAATTAGCCCATTTGAAAAGAGGCCAAAGTTAGGCTTAGTACCAATGGGAACGACAAATGACTTCGCCCGTGCCTTACATATTCCACGGAAAATCGATGAAGCGATCGATATTATAGTTAAAGGTGATACAATACCTGTAGATGTTGGTTTAATTAATAATGATCGCTATTTCATTAATATTGCAGCTGGGGGACGTATTACGGAGCTAACCTACGAGGTACCAAGCAAAATGAAAACAGTCCTTGGGCAACTAGCCTATTACTTAAAAGGAATTGAAATGATTCCTTCAATAAAAGCGACAAATATGCGAATCGAATATGATGGAGAAGTATTTGAAGGCGAAGCAATGATGTTTTTATGTGGCCTTACAAATTCTGTAGGTGGCTTTGAAAAAATTGCTCCAGATGCAAGTATTAACGATGGATTATTCACGATGATGATTTTAAAAAAATGTACAATTGCTGATTTTATTAAAATTGCATCTCTTGCATTACGTGGTGAGCATTTAAATGATCCGAATTTAATTTATAGAAAAGCAAGTGTTGTAAAGGTTTCTACTGTAGAAGAGGACGAGACGATTCACATCAATCTTGATGGGGAATATGGTGGAGATGCCCCAGTTACCTTTACAAACTTAATGCGACATATTGAAGTATTTGTTCCAATTAGCGATATTCGTGAACAGGATAGAGTTTAATAAAACATGAGGACCTATATAAACGTTAGAGAAGCTCTAATGTTTATATAGGTTTTTTTTATTTTATCTAGTTATTACATTCGTTCAATTATTATATAAATGGTTATACTAAAGCGCAAAGGGGCGAATAGCTATGTATAAAACACAAGAAAAATGGCTAATTTATTTAAGCTTTGGAGTTGCATTAATTATGCTTATTTCAATTATGGGAAGAATTTTTAGTAGTTAGGAGGACTTATTTTGGTAAACGAATCAGCCGTATTTTGGAGTCGAGTACTAACTGAAGTCACGCTTTCATTTCATATAATTTACGCGACCATTGGGGTGGGAATCCCTTTAATGATTATGATTGCCCAATGGGTTGGCTATAAAAATAATGATGAACATTATATATTACTTGCTAGACGGTGGGCAAGAGGGTACGTCATTACAGTAGCAGTAGGGGTTGTAACAGGAACAGCAATTGGGTTACAACTTTCTTTACTATGGCCAAATTTTATGCAGCTTGCAGGGCAAATTATTGCGCTTCCGTTATTTATGGAGACATTTGCATTTTTCTTTGAAGCCATCTTTTTAGGAATTTATTTATATACGTGGGATCGATTTGATAGTCAGAAAAAACATATGCTTCTTCTCATCCCAGTGGCAATTGGTGCATCGATGTCTGCAGTCTTTATTACAATCGTTAATGCGTTTATGAATGCTCCTCAAGGCTTTGATATAGTAGATGGAAAGCTCGTAAATATACAGCCATTAATCGCGATGTTTAATCCAGCTATGCCAACGAAAGTCACACATGTTCTCGTAACAGCCTATATGACCTCTGCTTTTATCCTTGCATCAATTGCGGCATTCCGATTACTCAAAGGGTCGAACCATGTTTATTATATAAAGGCTCTATATTTAATGATGAAGTTGGGACTTATTTTCTCAATCTCAACTGCTATCATCGGGGACTTTGCAGGGAAATATTTAGCGGAATATCAACCTATGAAACTTGCGGCAGCTGAATGGCATTTTGAAACGGAAAAAGGCGCTCCACTTATTTTAATGGGAGTTTTGGACGGTGACGACGTTAAGTACGAAATAAGAATCCCTTATGCATTAAGTATTTTAGCCCATAGTAATCCGACAGCAGAAGTTATCGGATTAAATGAATTTCCAGAAGATGAAATTCCACCGCTTTATGTCCATTATTTATTTGATACGATGGTTTCAATTGGAATGTTTATGGTATTTGTTTCGCTTTTATATGTCGTTGGTAAATGGCGTGGATGGGCATTTATTAAAGCAAAATGGTTTACATGGATAATTATAGCTGGTGGCCCGTTATCGGTTATTGCAATTGAAGTGGGCTGGTGGCTTAATGAGGTTGGACGACAGCCATGGGTGCTACGTGGAATTATGCGAACGGAGCATGGTGCTACAACGAGTGATAATGTAGATTTAATGTTACTTTTGTTCTGTATTTTATATCTCATATTAGCGGTAGGAAGTGTTGTTGTTTTAAGAAGGATGTTTCGCTCAAATCCAATCGAAAGAGAAATTGCGGATCGTCAGAAGGAAGGTGAAGCACAATGAGTCTCGAAATTTTAGGAATATCAGTACTATGGATTTTTCTTTTCGGTTACGTCATTGTTGCTTCGATTGACTTTGGCGCAGGGTTTTTTAACGCCTACAATTTATTAACGAGCCGCTCACATATTTTAACGGAAATAATTAAACGATATTTATCTCCAGTTTGGGAAGTAACAAATGTATTTCTAGTATTTTTCTTTGTCGGGATTGTCGGTTTCTTTCCGCTAACTGCCTTTTACTATGGAACAATTTTATTAGTTCCAGCAAGCATTTCATTAATTTTATTATCCATTCGAGGCTCCTATTATGCATTTGAATCATACGGCTCTAGTGGACATAAAGGTTATGCATTTATGTATGGGTTAGCAGGATTACTAATCCCAGCGTCTTTTTCAGTCGTGTTAACAATATCGGAGGGGGGATTTGTGGAATTGATAGATGGCCAACCAGTACTTGATTATTGGAAGCTATATACAAGTCCACTTTCCTGGAGTATCGTTTTTTTAAGTATTGCTGCTGTCCTCTATATTTCAGCTGTGTTTTTAACGTGGTATGCGTGGAAGGCGAAAGATATTGAAGCATCGGCGCTAATGAGAAAGTACGCACTCATTTGGGCATGGCCATTAATGATTACAGCAATCGGCATTATTGTAGAGATGCGCGGTCATAATATTGAACATTTTGAAAATATGGTTGATCTTTGGCCGATATTTGGTTTATCTGGGTTACTATTTTTATTTACAGTTTGGCTCATTTGGAAGAAACGTCGGTATGGTTTAGCAGTTACTTTACTCATTTTACAATTTGCTTTTGCATTTTTTGCATATGGGGTATCCCATTATCCGTATCTGCTCTATCCATATTTAACAATTCATCATGGCTTTACAAATAAAGAAATGGCCATTTCATTAGTAATTGCTTTTATTGCTGGCCTTTGTCTATTAATTCCATCTCTTTATTTACTGTTTCGACTGTTTTTATTTAATAAAGATTATGTTACTGGAGAACGAAAAGACCATGTATAGGAGGAATGAATGTGGATGCCTTTATCATATTCGTCGCCCCGTTTTTAGTGCTCATCATTACAATTTGGCTGGCGTTTTATGTAGCACCTAAAGATCGAAAAAGAAAGTCGAATTTGTAGAATTAAAATCACCTCACTCAATAATAGAGCTGGGGTGATTTTTTGTATGATAACATCAATGTAACCTACATAATTAAACAGGAATTGTCGGAAGGGGAACTTCATTTCTTGTTATTCTTTAAATAAAAGGAGGTCACATAATGGATTCGCTGAAGAACATGAATAAAGCATTAGAGTATATTGAAGAAAACCTTACGGAAAATATTGATTTTAAAGAAGTGGCAAGATTAGCTTTGTGCTCCGAATATCACTTTAAACGTATGTTTTCTTTTCTTGCAGGTGTACCGTTATCCGAATATATTCGCAGAAGACGGCTTACTCTAGCAGCATTTGAATTAAGAGATAGTAACGCCAAAGTTATTGATGTCGCTATAAAATACGGATACAGTTCACCAGACTCTTTTACTAGGGCATTTCAAAATTTACATGGTGTAACTCCAACAGAGGCTAGAAGGCATGGTCAAGTATTAAAAGCCTATCCACGAATGACCTTCCAACTATCCATTAAAGGAGGAAATGAAATGAATTACCGAATTGAAGAAAAAGTCGCATTTAACATAGTTGGTATAATGAAAAGAGTGCCGATCGTTTTCCAAGGAGAGAACCAAGACATCAATGCTATGTGGAAAACATTAAATATGGAAAAGATAAATAAGCTTATAAGTTTATCGAATGTGGAACCAAAGGGAATTATCCAAGCATCTACTAACTTTTCAGAGGGGCGTATGGAAGAAAAAGGGGAGCTAGATCATTATATCGGTGTAGCTACAACGAATGAGTGTCCAAATGAATTTTCTAATTTAGATATTCCTGCCTGCACTTGGGCTGTATTTGAGTCAGATGGCCCTTTCCCGAGTATATTACAAGAAACGTGGGGACGTATTTATGCTGAATGGTTCCCATCTTCAAACTACGAGCAAACAGAAGGCCCTGAGATTTTATCAATTAAAGATAAAGATTTAACCTCACCAACAGTTAGAAGTGAAATTTGGATTCCTGTTTTAAGGAAGTAGGATTTGACAGTTTTTTAATTTCAATTTCTGCTTATTGGCGAAATATTTCCGCCACTTCAAGTGTTTTTTCCGTCAGTTCAGGTAATAATTCCGCCTCTTTAAGCATTTTTTCCGCAGCTTTATATCGCTCTCCACTCCGTCCTCCATCATAAAAATAGAAAAACATTTCATCCCCATGATACAATAGAAGAACTGAAATGGAGGACGGAACATGGTAGCACCAGTAAAGAAAAATGATCGAAAAACAGTTTATATAGAAGACTTAACACATGATGGAAATGGCGTTGCAAAAATCGACGGCTATCCGTTATTCATACAAGGCGCTCTTCCAGAAGAAACTGTTGAAGTGCACGTATTAAAAACATTGAAAAACTACGGCTTTGCAAAAGTTGTAGACATCATAAAAGAATCACCTGACCGTGTGAAAGCCCCTTGCATTTACTTTGGAAAATGTGGTGGTTGCCAGCTTCAACATCTGTCATATGAAGGGCAGTTGAAGTGGAAAGAAAACATGGTTCGTAATGTGATGAAACGAATCGGAAAAATTGATGCGCCAGTACTTCCTGTAAAAGGAATGCAAGATCCTTGGAATTATCGCAATAAGTCACAAATCCCTTTTTCTATGACAGAAACTGGTCCAATTGCAGGATTCTATAAATCAAAAACCCATGAAATTGTTGATATGGAACGTTGTTTAATTCAAGTGAGTGAAGCAGATGCTATGATGGCTAATTTGAAAAAGGAATTAATGGAAATTGGTTTACAGCCTTATAATGAAGAATCTCATCAGGGGATGCTTCGCCACGTCGTTGTTCGAAAAGGACGTGCAACTGGAGAAGTAATGATTGTGTTAGTAACGAATAAACACAAATTCCCACAAAAAGAAGCAGCCATCGAATTAATTCGTAAGCTTGTCCCAAATGTAACGTCCATCGTTCAAAACGTTAACATTGAAAAAACAAACGTAATTTTCGGAAATGAAACAGTGACTCTTTGGGGCAAAGATTTCATTGAAGATACAATTGGCGGTGTGCGATTCGAGATTTCAGCTCGCTCGTTCTACCAAGTAAACCCTGTGCAAACAGAAGTGTTGTACAAGCAAGCATTAGACTACGCACAACTAATAGGGGATGAAATTGTGATTGATGCCTATTGTGGTATCGGCACTATTTCACTGTTTTTAGCACAAAAAGCAAAGATGGTAATGGGTGTAGAAATTGTAGAGCAAGCCATTGAAGATGCAAAGCGTAACTCAGAATTGAACGGCTTCACGAACACATATTTTGAAGCAGGTCCAGCAGAAGAAGTCATTCCACGTTGGTATGCTGATGGTAAGGAAGCAGATGTACTTGTAGTTGACCCACCGCGCAAAGGGTGTGATGAGGCGTTGCTAACAACAATAATTGAGCAAAAGCCAAAGCGAGTCGTATATGTATCATGTAACCCAGCAACATTAGCGCGGGACTTAAGAATTTTAGAAGATGGTGGATATAAGACGAAAGAGATTCAACCAGTGGACATGTTCCCACAGACGACGCATGTGGAGTGTGTTGTCTTGATGTCAAGAGTGGAGAAGTAGGGGCTATTCAAAGCACTGATAAATAAAGGATTTCCAAGGTTGGAGGATTTTCTGCCCGATGTCTGGCAGTGCCTATTAGCCTTGGAAATCCTTATTTTTATTTATTTAGGAAACATATCGACCGTGATAATTTGTATAGGGGTGTGGAGACAGGATAGATGTAATAAAATATAATAAATAGCCTAATCATCATGTATGATTTCCGATGAAATGTTGAGTAGTTGGATTTGGATGGAAATAAGCTTAAATTGATTGAAGTTATGAAAGAGGGAAAGCTTAGATGAAAATATTAAGTTTAAATATTAACAACTTTGGTGGTTTTAAATGTAAAGAACAATATAAGAAGGAGAACAAATATAGGGAATGGCACTTACTTGATAAAACAAGTGCATCTACCGAAATACTTGCATATATTCAACAAAAGAAACCTGTTGTTGCAATATTACACGAGTTTGAATTGAATGCAAATATTGCGCAGCAGTTTATCAAACATATGGATTTTATTGGTTACAAAACAATTCCACATGAAAACCATGAGCTTAAAGATCCAAGTATAACCATTATGTTTGTAAGGAAAGAATTATTGTACAATAAACTTGCTAATCCACACAGTGAAAAGTCTCTTAGAGCTAGTGTTATAAAAACAGCAGATTGTATCATTTATGGTGTGCACATCCCACCAAAGTATGATGATGTTTTTTGGAAAGAACTAATTGACTTCTATAAAGATAATCAAGGACAGAAGCTCGTTATTATTGGGGATTATAATGTTTATGATATGGGGACGGAACATAAGAATAGATATTTTCAATTATTAGCATTGAATGCTAAAGATGCTTGGCTGGAAAAAGGTTACTCAAACTCAACTAAGACACATATTAAAGGTAGACGTCTTGATTATGCAATTATGTCTCCCTCGATGTATGAATGTCTAAACAGCATTATTATAGATCCATATTTAATAAATAATGATAGGACAGATCATGCAGCACTAATTATAGAAATTTAATCAGCTCTAATTTTAAATAACTGTATTTATGTGACTCAACAAATTTTGGCTTGTTACTATTATTATTTCACAGAGGTGCAACATGACTGATAATCCAAAAGTACATTTCATACCACCAAGACCGCCAAAGCGAGAAAAGCGTGTGGGTATATACTGTCGAGTTAGTTCGAATAGTGCTGAACAGTTAAACAGCCTGACAGCACAAGTATCAGCATTAACAAGAATGGTAGCTACTGTACCTCAGTGGCTTCTTGTTGATATTTATATAGATATTGCCTCTAGCAATAACAAAACTATTATATGGCTCTAAAACAGAAAAATCGAAATACCAAGCGCCTGATGGACAAGTATCCTTATTCGAGGATGATTCGTCTTTTAATGATTCTGAGCACACAGAAGAACAAAGCCAACAGACGTGTACCTATACTGTTGTAAGAAAAGTTAAAAATAAAAAAAGAAATGATTCATTGCGAGATAATATGGAAATAGAAGTGATTCATCATCATCCTGAGAATACAATCTGTGACTGTTGCCAACATCAAATGACTGCAAGAATGATGAGAGTACAGCATATAGAACATGCGTATGAATGTAAAAACTGTAAAGTTGATTCATCTCAGCCAGCACAAATTAAACGTGGGAAAGCGCATTATCACGTGCTAGATCTGTCCTTGAAAGCTTCATTGAGGGTTTTTCTGGAACGATTGTTTGCGAGGGTTATTCAGCCTATGATAAGTTGGCCGGCGTTACCTTCGCAAATTGTTGGGCGCATGTACGGAGATATTGGCTGAAAGCTGATAGTAAAAATGGTCAAATTGGTGTGGACTATTGTAATGAATTATATCGTTTAGAAAGGCAATTTAAGCATTTGTCTCCGAGCAAACGCAGAAAAAAACGCCAAAAATACTCGAAGCCCATCGTTGAGAAATTCTTTAACTGGGTCAAAACATCACCATTCTTCGGAAAAAATGCCCTTGCGAAGGCAGCGGAATACACAATGAACAGAGCAGATGGATTAAAGGCATTCTTATATGATGGGCGCATTGAGATTGATAATAATCCGGCCGAAAATGCCATTCACCCCAACGTTATTGGGAGAAAAAATTGGCTTTTTTCCGTTAGCGAAGCAGGTGCCAAAGCAAATGCCATCTGTTTAAGTATCGCTGAAACCGCTAAAAGTAATGGTGTGGATTTTTACGAGTACATAAAGAAACTTTTGACGGATCTACCGAATCTTGGCATCCATCAAAACCCAGAAATTTTAGATCAATACATGCCCTGGTCAAAAAAGATACAGGCAGAATGTAGTAAATAATGAAATAAGCTGTAAATTCGATTAAAAAAATCTTGATTTACGGCTATTTGTGATGCGTACTTAAAAGGTACGCTATATTTTTATAGTTCGGTCTTACTTAAGAGTGTCATTTGATGCATGTAATACTTAAATAGTTTTAAATCAATTTTTAAGATATGTACTGTTAAAGATGGCTAGGCGTGAAAAAGTATCAGAATGGACGAAAAGTATGTTCACCTAAATCTTAGATACTTAGGATGAATCAATAACTAGTGACGGTTATTACATCAAACCTATCGCAAGAAGGACTTGATTCAATTTAGATAGGTTGCCGAATAGCAAGCTGAGTAAGAAGATGACGGTTCTGTCAGATGCCGAATGAGGACGTGCGAGCGAAACGAGCAGGGAGAGAAAAATATTACAATAAAGGGGTTATTAGGAATTGATGTTTATAATTGTTATAAATGAACCTCCAATGATGTAAGGTGGAATGCGGGGTTGAAGTGAAAAATCGGAAGGGTTCCTTTTGGTTATACATAAGTAGAAAAAAGAATTAAGTTTAGGTTGTCTTACTGTATAATATATTAGTCAATTAATATCTCAAAAATTATAGGATTAAATCAATAGTAGTAAAACTAATAAGGATTATCTATATATGGGAGGGAATAGACGATAGACTTTTTAAATGAGATTCGTAGACCAATAAGAATATCGCTATCAAGGAAGTTTTTACATTCGACTTTATTATTTATCGCAGGGGTTATTTTAGGTGTAATTTCCAAGATGCTTGATACAATCCCAAGTAATTATTTTCCCTATTTTATTGAAATATTAGATTTACGAAACTTTTTTTCTCGTATGGGAGTTTGGATTTTCCTTGCGGTAATTATCTCTCTGTATAGCAAATCACCTATTAGGTCTGCCATAAATGTTTTTTTGTTTTTTGTAGGCATGATAGGTAGCTATTATCTATACACAGTTTTAGTAGCAGATTTTTTCCCTAAATTTTATATGATGATTTGGATTATGATGACCTGTATTTCACCGCTTTTAGCTTTTGTGTGTTGGTATGCAAAAGGGAAAGGTATAATTGCTATATCTATTTCAACTATAATATTTATGTTTATTTCAAGACAGGCCTTTGCATTTGGGTTTTGGTATTTTGATATTATAACACTAGTGTTGCATAAATAGTGTTAGAATTTTCAGTTTAATTATTTTTCCTATTAAGAGCCAAAAAGGTAAATGCCTAATTAAAGGTGGCTCCATCCATTTGGAAAATTATTTACAATTAGACCTTT
>JAEXYZ010000056.1 GCA_023405135.1 Bacillota bacterium
CGAGTAGTTTGTCAAAGGCTCTTTTCACTTTGACAAGCTACTTGGGATGTGGAACACTCCATGAATGGTTGTTGCGCAGAACAAAAACTTAATTTTTTTGTGTCCAAAATCTTGACGTAGATCCAATTGATTAGGATCAAAGGAAAAGATACATTTGATTTTTAACTGTTGTATTAGTTCTATTAATTTAAAAAACTTATATTTGTACAATCGTTGAGCCTCATCTATTATAATCAAATCATAGTTTTTAAAATTATATTCTTTATTAAATTTAAAACTGCTGATTGGTTTAATAGACCAATGATATTTTTGTATAAGTTTAATGTGCCCGTTATTTAACTTCCCACAATTAAAAATAAGTACATTTCTCGATTGTTTCATATATTCCTTAGCGATATCGTAAGTTAAAAGTGATTTCCCTGTCCCAGGCCCTCCCTCTATAGAAATAAAAATCGCATTTGTTGTTGGTTTCAAGTTCAAAATTTCCCTCTTATAAGTGCTTTGTTGAGCATTTAAAAAGTACTTATCTTCCATAAAAGCATCCGGTGAACTAAATGGGGACACTAAATAATTTTTCGGGTCAAATAAGTCATCAAGAGAACTAATTTCCTTTAACCTTTGTTCTTTTAATGCTTTAATTAGCATCTCAGGAGCAACCTTTTCAATATGATCTGAATCTTGTAACTTATACAGTTTTTTTGATGCTGAAACATATGTAAAATTATAGATTTTTATATCAAGAAATTTTAAATAGTATTGATTTTGAATTAATTGTTTTGTAATTTTCTCCTCATTACTTTCCCTTTTTAATTCAATATTAATTACACTATTTTCACCAATTCTTAACAAATCAAATTCTTTACCGATTCTGTCGATCATAAAACCAACATAAAACCCATTAAAAATATTAAGGTCGTTAGCATCTTCCATTAATCTTTCCACTAATGATGTTAAATCAATAAGCTCACTATCTCTAATTCTTGGATTAATGCCGAACTGTTCGATATATTTTAAAAAATTTGAAGGATTTAAATCCCCTTTCGCACTTAATAAAGATAATAGGTTGATTGCTTTCACTTCTATTGCTCCTTTATTTTTTACTTTATATAATAAAGAAGGGCTATAGCAACCCTTCTTACATTTTTTCTTATTTAAATTGTGTCACTTGATTACGACCCTTATTTTTTGACTCGTATAATGCTTTATCTGCCATTGTGATAATATTGAAAGGTTGCATTTCTCCATTAGGAATCAATGTAGCAGTTCCGATACTCACTGTGACATAATCATGAATTGGTGATGCTTTATGAGATATTTTTAAATCTTGAATTGCTGTGCGAATTTTCTCTGCAATCTCATATGCTTCCTGTTCTGTATGGCCGCATAGTAAAACGATAAACTCTTCTCCTCCAAATCTCGAAACAAAGCTGTTTGGTTCATCGTTGAACGATTGTAGACATTTCGAAATTTTTTTCAGACATTCATCACCTTTTAAATGACCATATGTATCATTAAAGTTTTTATAATAATCGATATCAAAAAGAATGACAGAAACTTTTTTCCCATTATTCCTTGCCTTCTCCCATTCCTTTATAATTAGTTCATTAAAATATCTTCTATTATATAGTCCTGTTAACTCGTCAATATTAACTTTAGTTTCTAATGAATAAATACTATTTGATAATTCTGTTCGCATAATATCAATATTATATATTAATTCAAACAATTCATCTTGCTTTTTATAAGTGGGTACCTCTTTCGTAAAATCATGCTCTCGATAATTTTTCACACAATTACTTAAATCAATAATCGGCTTAATGACATTCTTTAATATTCTGAAATTTATCAAAAGATTAATTAAAATAATAGCAGTAATGACAGTAACGAGTGTAATTAAAGTAGTATTTACTCGAACACGCATTGTGTTTCGTACAATCGTTCTTTCATCATCAATCTTTTTAGTAAAAGCTCTTGATTTTATACGAAATTCATCAAGTGCAATTTTTGCTTCTCTTAACAATTGAATATTAGGCTCTTCCCCTTTTTGTGCAAGTTTAACTAAAGGCTGCCCATAATTTTCTTGCCATAGCTTTCCTGATTCAATTACGTCCTGTGCATCCTTTTGTAACGCTGGAAATGTAACCGTTTTCTCCAAAAGTTGGAAAGAATTCTCAGAAAATTCCTCACTACCTCTATCGTATGGCTCTAAAAACGTTTTGTCCCCAGTTAAGTTATACCCTCTTTGACCAGTCTCTTGATCGATTATTGATTGGTATAGATGATTTGACGATACTTCTATACTATCTAAAATACGCTGACCCGTTATATTGGCATCTAAAGCGTATCGGATATAAATAGTAAATATTATAATTAGTACAACAATACATAAAGCTGAAACAACAATGGAGGATATTAGCTTGCTTCCTAATTTTCCAAGGGAATTTAATTTCATTATACTCATAATCACCTACTTCTCTTTCCAATTCTATATTTTACCATATCTTTAATAGGTAAACTAGACGATAATTGATTATGACAATTTGTTCAAAAAAATAAAAGTAATCGAAGCTAAATAGCTCCAATTACTCTTGATTCATAAGTTATTCTGGAATATATGGTAGTTCTAAGCTCTTTGGTAAATTAATAACGTGCGTTTCTGTATAGGATTTCAAACCATCCTCACCATACTCACGACCTACACCTGACTGCTTCACTCCACCAAATGGGAAACGAACATCCAATCCTTGTACAGCAGCTGTATTGATCATCGTCGTACCAGCTTCTATGCGACGAGCTACTTTAATCGCATGCTCTTCTTCACCCCAAACAGAGCTTGTTAAACCATAGATACTTTCATTATGCAATTTGATTACTTGTTCCTCATCATCAAATGGCAGGATAGGAACAGTAGGACCAAATTGCTCTTCTACTACAATTGGATCGTGGTAATCGGCGCCTAAAACTAAAGTTGGTTGAAGGAAATATCCATTATCCATAAGTTCAGGGTTTAAAACTTGTCCTAATTTAATCACTTCTGCACCTTTACTTTTTGCACCATCAATTAAACTTTGGACATACTTTACTTGATTTTTGTTATTTACAGGACCTACAGTGACATCAGGATTAAAAGGATCTCCAACTTTAATCCATTTATTTGCTGCTTCTATATATTTTTCAACAAATTGATCATAGATTGATCGATGTACATAAACACGTTTTGCAATCATACAAATTTGACCTGCCGTTAGGAAGTTGGAAATAACCATTCTTCGTAATGCACGTTCATCATTCACATCAAAATCTTCTAATATGATAGCAGCATCATTACCACCTAATTCTAATGTCATCTTTTTAATTGTGTCAGATGCAGCTTTCATAATGCTTTTTGCTGTTTTCGTTCCACCTGTAAAGGCAATTTTAGCTACCTTCTCATTTGATGTTAACTCAACACCAACATCAGCCTCGCCATGCACAAGATTTAATACCCCTGGAGGAAATTCATCTGCAATGATTTCACATACTCGACTAACTGCTAGTGGAGCAAATGGACTTGGCTTTAAAACCATCGTATTTCCAGTTAAAAGTGCCGGTGCAATTTTAATTGTTGATAAAGAAATTGGATAGTTCCAAGGTGTAATTGCTGAAACGACTCCAACCGGATCAAAGGTAATAATTGTTCGGCCATTTTCATGTTCTTTTTCTTGAGGTGTAATGACATTTTTCACATGGTCACAAGCAAATTCCATCCACATTAAAGAAATGGCGATTTCACCTTGTGAATCATATAAAGCCTTCCCATGCTCTCTAGAAAGCAATTCAGCGATTTCTGGTGTCGCATCTTTAATTTTTTGAATCGCACGCTTCATTCTTGCAATTCGATCTTCAACATCACTCCATGCCCAGCTTTCAAAAGCATTGTAAGCAGCATCAATTGCACGAATCGCTTCTTCTCTAGTATTGATTGGTGCATAGCCTACAATCTCATCTGGATAAGTTGGATTTTCACGAGGTAACTTTTTTTCTGTATCTATTTTTTCTCCATTTATTATTGCCATTACTGTAATAGGCTCATTTGTCATAGCAGAATCCTCCACACTTTCATAATTTCAATCCATTTTTATTATGCAGATGATTTTTCTACAATATACTATCCTTTTGTAGTAACACCTATTGTAATAAATCGACAATCCATTGTTTTATATCTACTATTCGATTAAATGGTGGCTTTTCATTACTTCCAGTTACAATTAAAGGAACGATAGAATCTATTTCATGTAAAGAGCCATGTGCTCCTCCACCTGCATGGTCATGACTATGTTGCTCGACAAATTCATAGTTCGGTTTTGCATCTACTATAAGAAAGCGACCTTCATGTGAGTAAAGGGCACCATATAATCTTGTTAATGCATCTGGGTAACTTTTATATTGAATCTCATAGTCATTTAATGACAAATCTAAAATTGTATGATCGCCTTGAATACTCCATGATTGATTATATTCATCTAAATATTGACCATCTGGAGAAAATGTAAATTGTTTATTTAACTTTGGAGCTACAACAAAATTGTTTTCATTATCTTTCCATGCAATAAAACTTATACGTTCATCTTTCTTTAATATGTTAATTACTTCCTCATAATCAATTTGTTCATCATTTAAATTGATATAGGCCATACGTTCATTGATAGCGATTGCTAGCTGACCATTAACGTTCTTACGCTCCCAAAATGAATAATCTTTCAATAATTCATTTAAGTCAATTAATGCTGTTCCTTTATCCTCTTGAACTTTTGACTGTGAACTATCTCCTAATATAATCCAGACATTTTCCTCTATCGCTTTCTCCCATGATGGGTAACTATTTAAAATCTCCTGCAATGCTTAATCTGCTTTTATAATTCCTTGTAAATCATTCGGACCTTTTTTATGCATAGTAGCATCCCCATCAGGTAAATAGGCCAATGTAAAAGTTGGTAATTTATCTTCTTCTATTAAATATTTGAGCTCATTTACAGTAAAAGTATTATTTACTCCTAAGCGATCCCATACAAATTTGTGATAATTATTGTTCTTACTATATTGTGATAGTACTCCAAGGGATAACAACTTAGGACCTTCGATTTCAATATCTTTCGGTAATAATTGAATAGCCGAGAGTGCTTTTGGAACCGTTAAATGATGGTCATTATTTCCACGATGTAGCAAACCGTTAATCGAAGCAGATTCGATATTTAAATCATCTAATTCTTCATAAATTGTTTGAATTTCTTTATTTAAATGCTTTTCATTTAGATTCACTACGCTATCAATTGCAACATTTTTTATTCCGTTATGCCATATTTCACTTCCCCCACTCCCATAACTTACAATTCGATTTTCGTCCTTGTTAAACCAAATTAGTCCTGGAACATGATGTGAATTTGCATAAGTACCCGTTAACAAAGTGCTATCAATTGTTACAGACATCGTAGGATAGGAAGAAACAATATTAGGATAAAGTTGACCGTTATTAATTAAAAATGAAAAAGTAGGTGCTTTTCCTTCTTGTATTGCTTTTTGTAGCGGTTCACTCATTAAAGAATCAATGACAATTAAAATTACTGGTTTTCTAGAATTATTAATCCTTTTATCTGCTATATCCTTTGTTGGAGCTATTGATATGGCAAGTACAGCTCCCGCACATAGTACTATTATAATGAGGAAAATAATGAGGATTTTACGTTTCATAATATCACCTTAAAGTTAATTAATAATATTATTATGGTTACATTTATTTAAAAGATACATTTTATTACTTAATGAAATTCATAGCGCTTAGACAATTCTTTTAATCATCTACTTTACCTTATTCTAGATTGTCTTTTACATCATAAAATGGACTATATTCAAAATGAGGGAGATGGATGAATGTTTGCTGTACATTTTTATGAAAAAAATAACCTTTTGTTAAGTCAGCTTTTAAACCAAGTACCTTCTCTAAATTCGGAAATTAAAATTAAAGGGCGGAAAGGAAAAATTGTAAGTATCAATGAAGTTGCTGAAAACAAGTTCCATATTCAAGTAGAGCTTGAGGCTGTAAAAAAACAAACTGTCGTAAGTGCTGTAGATAAAAAGAAAAGAAGATAATTATTTTGGGCAAAGTATTCAAATAAATAAGTTCACATAAAATATGCTGTTCAAAAACTAAGATTTCGGGAAATGTACTCAAGTACAAAGGAGCCGTTCCAAATGATGGACGGCTCTTTTTTTGTATAAATGAAAACCCCCTGCTATGCAGGGGGTTCCGGAAAGCTTATAGCTATGGACATAAAAAAAACTCCAGTCGTACAATAAAGTCAGGTCTGGTCAACCGACTTCGTACGAAAGGAGCTCCAAAATGGATAAGAAAAGTTTAGCACATACAACGTGGAATTGTAAGTATCACATTGTGTTTGC
>JAEXYZ010000073.1 GCA_023405135.1 Bacillota bacterium
GCGACTCCTGCGGGAACAGCCCGAGACTCGAGACCCCACAGGAGCGTAGCGACGAGGAGGCTCAGGGCCAGCCCTGGATGCGCGTCCCCGGAACGGAAATCAATTTTCTTAGTATCAAATAAACACCTTTTTTCTTATTAAGAAAAATGGTGTTTATTTGTTTTGTCCCACCCTCTTCAAACTTATTTAGTTGCAGGTAAGCAATTGGTTATTTAGGATGAATATAAAGGAAATAAACTTTACACTTTTAAGTAAGAGATAATCAAAAGGTAGGAATGAATGAGGTGTTCTTTTGAAATTTCTTGTAATTGGCGGAATTGTATTTGGTGCTAGTATTTTTTCCTTATTACCAATTTTGTCTGCATATTACTTCCAACCAACTTTAAAAGATAGTATAAAATTTAATATATATTTTCTTCCCTTTTCATTTATTGGAAATTTAGTACTAGCATGGGCTTTCATTCAAGGTAGTAAAATATTTGGAAATACAGTAATGCTTGGCGGTATTCAAACAGGAGTAAATGCAGTTCTCATTACCGTTTTATCTATTTTAGTTTTACAGCAGAAAATTTCAGTATATTCTATTATTGGCATTTTATTGATTGCTGTAGGTGCTGTCCTTTTAAATAAATAACAATTTTTCCATGTAAACAATTTGGAGAAGCGCGGATGGACTGTTTTGAAGCAGTCTATTTTTATTGGCATTTTTCGGATGAAAACGAGTCTGTATTAAAATCTCGCGAAGATTAATTTACAAAATTCATAATATTTCTAAATCATATCTATCTAGTATAAGATAATAGGAGAGGAGTGTGATCAATAAATGAAAGTGCAAGTAATTAATAAATTTGGAGATTGTTCTGTTTTTGAAATTGCTGAAGTTGCTAAGCCTGAAGTCATTCCTGGTCATGTTTTAATACAAGTAAAAGCAACAAGTGTTAATCCAATTGATACGAAAATACGTAGCGGTGTTGTATCAGCAGTTGCACCACAATTTCCAGCAGTGTTACACGGCGATGTAGCTGGTGTTGTGACAGAAGTTGGAGAAGGAGTAACAGAGTTTAAAGTAGGCGATGAAGTGTATGGATGCGCAGGTGGTTTTAAAGGAACGGGTGGAGCCCTTGCAGAGTATATGCTTGCAGATGTACAGCTTCTAGCTCGTAAACCAAAAAACTTAACGATGGCACAAGCTGCAGCGCTTCCATTAGTAACGATTACTGCATGGGAAGCGCTTTATAATCGAGGCAATGTTCAAAAGGGGCAAACAGTACTTGTTCATGCTGCTACTGGTGGGGTAGGTCATGTTGCCATTCAGTTAGCGAAGTTAGCCGGTGCAAAAGTATTTACAACAGCATCATCTGAGGAAAAGCTCCAAATCGGAAAAAGTTTAGGTGCGGATGCGGCGATTAATTATCGAGAACAATCTGTAGAGGACTACGTAAAGGAATATACAGATGGAAAAGGATTCGATATTGTTTTTGATACGGTCGGTGGCGACAACCTAGATCGTTCTTTCCAAGCGGCAGCTTTGAATGGAACAGTATTAGCAATCGCAGCACGCTCAACCCATGATTTGTCTCCTCTCCATTCTAAAGGACTATCTTTACACATTACGTTCATGCTCTTAAAAATAATTAATAAAGAACAAAGACAAGATCACGGGAAAATTTTACGACAAGTAACGAATCTTGTAGAGGAAGGGAAACTTCATCCGTTAGTTGATAAAAAATCTTTTACCTTTGATCAAGTAAGTGAAGCCCATGCATACTTAGAATCTAACAAAGCAATTGGAAAAGTTGTATTAACGAATGAAATGTAATTCTGACTTTAAGGTAATATTTGGCGAATTGTGAAGTAATTCATTTCAAAAAAAGGAGAGCTACATTTGGAAAAGTATAAATGGTCAACTTATTTATGGAAATTGCTATGGGTTTTCGGATTGGTTCTTTTATCATCAATAATTGTACATTTTGAAAATCAAGTCAGATATATTGTGAACGCAACATTTAATTTTAGTCTACTTATTTGGTCTAATTTAATTTTTTCGATTATATTTGGAATCTATATTTCTCTTATTTTCGTAAAAAAATGGTATTTTGCAAATAAAATAAGCTTTAAAAGCGTCCATGTTAACTTGGCCGCTTTTTTCAATTTATTTCTCATTTCATATTTCCAAATTTTATTAATACTTTATTTAACTCTGTTTATTTTACTTTATATGAAAAGTTTCATAATCTTTCTAGATTAGCCTAGATATAATAGGATTTTCATATATTAAAAAATTTTTTTAGTTTGAATATATATATTTACTCTAGTCTTTTCATTTAAAAAGTTCTGAATTTTCCAGTATAATAAAACGAAATTCATATTAATTGGAAAAGAAAGGATTGTTTTTTATGTCATTACAAAGTGTTCGTGAGCATTTCAAAAAGTTTAATCGTGATCATGATATATTGGAATATGAACAAATTAGTGCAACGGTGGAACAAGCTGCTAATGCGTTAAATGTACTACCAGCAAAAATAGCGAAAACTTTATCGTTTAAAAATAAAGAGGGAGAAGCATTTTTAGTCGTCACTGCTGGGGATGCGAAAATTGATAATAAAAAATTTCGTGAGCAATTTGATATAAAAGCGAAAATGTTAAATGCAGAAGAAGTTGTTGAACAAACAGGACATGTTGTAGGAGGTGTTTGTCCATTTGGTCTTGCGAAAAATCTAAATGTATATTTGGATATTTCAATGAAACGTTTTACAACGGTTTTTCCTGCATGCGGAAGTGTGAATTCTGCCATTGAACTTACTTGTGATGAATTAGAGCAATATTCATCTGCTGTTCAATGGGTAGATGTTAGCAAAGATTGGGATAAAAACCTAATTGAACTAAATTCGTCTAAAGATAATAAAGTTATAAATTAACAAATTGGGGGAAGTTTAATGTATTTAGTAGATCACATTGTTCATTTCGTGGACAAGCCAGAGCAACTAGTAGAAGAAACGAAAAAGATTGGCCTTTACACAGTAAATGGTGGAAATCATGCGATGTGGGGGACATATAATTCATTAAGTTATTTTGGATTATCTTACATTGAATTTATTGGTATTTTTGATGATGAATTGTTTGAAAAATCAGCTCTTGAACCATTTACATTACATGAATCCTATAAAAAACGAAATCGCCAAAATGGTTTTACTCGAATTGCAATAAGAACAACGACAATTGAAGAAGATGCACAAAGGCTTAAAAATATGGGGCTAGAAGTTTATGGACCTGAAACGTTTTCACGAACACGTCCGGACGGCTCTGTACTAAAATGGAAATTACTTCATTTTGGTAAGGCAAACGAAGACATGGAATTCCCATTTTTCATTCAATGGGAAGGTAGTGATGAAGAGCGCTATGATGAACTAGTGAAGAAGGGAACAATCGGGGAGCATCCATTAGGCAATTTAAAAATCAAAGAAGTTTCATATGTTGTTTACGATTTACAAGTTGCAAAAGATTGGGCGGCGATTTTTGATTTTGACATGGAAGTAGAGGAAACGTACATAAAACTAAAAGCACCTAATTGTGTCATTGGATTTTATAAAAATGATGATGTGAAAAAACCGCAAATTAACCAAGTGATTATTTCTGGTTCTAAAGAACAAAAAGAGATTGAACTAGAGGGAGCTAACTATAAATTTGCAAGGTGATAAAGGATTCCATTTCAAATAAGAGGGTGCATTTCTATGTTCGATAAAATTATGGCATCTATTTTTACTTTTTTAAGTATAGGTTTTGTAACAGTGATTTTAGTATTCGGTTTTGCAATAGTAGGAGAAATTTATTACATCGCTTTAATTGTTGCGAGTGCTATTATTCTATTTTTACTAATTGTTCTTAAAATAAATGGTTTTTTCAAAACAAAGAAAAGAAAAATAGTGTTTGCTAGCATATCAATTGTTGTCATTACAATTTCAGCAATCTCACCTATTAAACAAGCATACATTAATAGTATTCCAACAGTAGGTGCAGAGGTGCCAATTTACCAATATGAGCCATTTTCAGAGGATAATAAAGTCGTAACATTAGATGATGAAGCGACTTTGAAGCTTACTGATGACTTGCCACGAATTGATGGTGCAACGGCTCTCTATCCACTATATTCGGCAATTGTGGAAGCAACTTATCCAAAGAGAGAATATAATCCATATGATAGTGAAGTAATGGTCAATACGACGCCAGACGCTTATACAAATTTAATTAAAGGCAAAGTCGATATGATTTTTGTAGCAGGTCCATCAGAATCACAACAAAATTGGGCAAAGAAAAAAGGTACTGAATTAAAATTAACTCCTATAGGAAAAGAAGCCTTTGTTTTCTTTGTAAATCAAAAAAATAGTATCGATGGATTAACTCTTGAACAAATTAAAAAAATTTATTCAGGTGAAGTGAAAAATTGGCAAGAGGTTGGTGGAGATAATGATTCAATTCGTGCATTCCAACGACCAGAAGATAGTGGATCTCAAACAGCTCTTCAGAAATTAATGGGGGATACGCCTATTATGGAAGCACCTACAGAAAACATTGCTTCTGGAATGGGTGGCATTATTCATGAAGTATCACAATATAGAAATTTTAAAAATGCCATTGGATATACATTCCGTTATTATTCAACGGAAATGGTGCAAAATGACCAAATTAAACTGTTAGAGATTGATGGTGTTAAGCCAACGAAGGAAACGATTCGAGATGGAAGTTACCCAATTTCTTCTGAATTTTATATTGTTACAGCAGGAACTACGAATCCTAATGTTGATAAACTGATTGACTGGGTATTGTCACCACAAGGTCAACAACTTGTTGAGAAGGTAGGATATGTTCCGATTGTAGAATAAAATATTCAATGTACCTTAAAAGGGTCTTTCTAAACGGCTCTTTTAAGGACATTTTATTTTAGAAAATAAAAAAAACCAGTCCTAATTTTGACTGGTGCCTGTTATTCATAGTTTGACTACATTTGAAGCTTGAGGACCTCGATTTCCTTCTACAATATCAAACGAAACCGGTTGTCCTTCTTCTAATGTTCGAAATCCTTCTTCCTGTATGCCTGTGAAGTGAACGAAAACGTCTTCACCATCGTTGCATTCAATAAAACCATAACCTTTTTCATTATTGAACCATTTAACTTTTCCTTGGTGCATTGAGGCGTTCTCCTCTCAATCATTGAAATGGCATCTATAGAATATTAAGATAATTACGAATAAACTATACATTATTATGCTAATAGTGTCAACATTTTGACATTTTTCGTTTACAACAATAGGTTTTTCTACTACATATTAAGCTTATAATAATATTGACACCAGATGAAAGTAGGCTAAAACATGACATTTACGAAACCATTATCTGATTTAGAAATAGCAACGAAAGCAACTTTAAAACCAATAACTGATATTGCAGCTACTGCACAAATTCCCTTTGAAGCAATAGAGCAATATGGAAAGTACAAAGCAAAAATTGATGTAAATAAAATTGGAGGGAAGCCAACAGGGAAAGTTGTCCTTGTTACAGCAACTAGTCCTACACCGGCTGGAGAAGGGAAATCGACTGTAACAGTAGGGCTTGCAGATGCATTAAAACAGTTAAACCAAAAAGTCATGGTAGCGTTACGGGAACCATCTTTAGGACCTGTCATGGGCATTAAAGGCGGTGCAACAGGTGGAGGATATGCGCAAGTTGTGCCTATGGAAGAAATAAATTTGCATTTCACTGGAGATCTCCACGCAATTACAACAGCTAATAATGCGTTAGCAGCTTTAATTGATAATCATATTTTCCAAGGCAATGAGTTACAAATCGATCCGCGACGAGTCATTTGGAAACGTGTATTAGATATAAACGATCGTACACTACGTAAAGTAGTTGTCGGCTTAGGTGGGCCAATGCAAGGAGTGCCTCGTGAAGACGGCTTTGATATTACTGTTGCATCTGAAATTATGGCAGTTTTTTGCTTAGCTACTAGTTTGGAAAATTTAAAAGAACGTCTAGCGAATATTGTAATAGGCTATACATATTCTAAAGAGCCTGTATATGTGAAAGATTTAGGTGTTGAAGGTGCATTAACAGTTCTTTTAAAAGATGCCTTCAAACCGAATCTTGTTCAAACAATTGAAGGTACACCAGCACTAGTTCATGGTGGACCCTTTGCAAATATTGCTCATGGCTGTAATTCAATTATGGCAACGCAAACTGCTAGAAAACTAGCTGATATTGTTGTAACAGAGGCGGGATTCGGGGCAGATTTAGGTGCTGAGAAATTTATGAATATTAAAGCTCGACAAGGTGGTTTTGCTCCAAGTGCAGTTGTTGTTGTCACTACAATCCGCGCTCTTAAAATGCACGGTGGAGTAGAAAAATCTGCTTTATCAAGTGAAAATATTGAAGCATTAAAAATAGGAATCCCAAATTTAGAAAAACATCTTGATACGATTCGACAATTCGGTGTTGAACCAATCGTAGCATTAAACCGATTTATTACGGATAGTGAAGCTGAAATTGATGTCATTTTAACTTGGGCAAAGAAGCGAGGAATACGAATTGCAAGAACGAATGTATGGGAAGAAGGGGGCAAGGGAGGAATAGACCTTGCTAAACAAGTTTTAGAAGTACTCGAAGAACCTCAACAATTTGCACCATTATATGAAGTATCGGATTCTATCGAACAAAAAATTACGACGATTGTTCAAAAAGTATATGGTGGAGATGGTGTGCAATTTACAGACCAAGCAAAGAAACAAATAGCTCAAATTAAACAATTTGGTTGGGATAAGCTGCCGATTTGTATGGCAAAAACACAATATTCACTATCTGATCAGCCAAGTTTACTTGGACGTCCTCAGTCATTTACGATTACAGTAAGAGAAGTGATTCCTAAATTAGGAGCTGGCTTCCTCGTTTGTTTAACAGGGGACATTATGACGATGCCAGGACTTCCAAAAGAACCTGCTGCTCTTGCAATGGATATAAATGACAATGGGGAAACAATCGGATTATTTTAAAAAAATGAACCATCTTATTTAAACAATAATGAAGATGATGTAATTAATAATTAAGGCATAATTGGATTTATGAAAAGGTATGTGAACAAAGTTGTTTTGCATACCTTTTTTATATGAGAAGAGATATAAAAAGGTTTTAAATTTGAGGTAATCACTCTTTAATAGATGATAGTAGATATTCTTTTTGCATAGATACGAGCAAAATAAAATCATCCTCATCAATTATTTGAATATCCTGACCAGACTAATAAACTGCTCAGCTTTTAGGTGCTTCGTACTTATACCACGACGTTTTTTCCCAAGAATAACGAATTTCGTCTCCTTTGTAACAGCCCCATGTATAATCCCTCCACAAGTTCGCACTTTTTTTGTAGCCTCTGAACGAGTCATAGTAGAAAGAGCCCCTGTAAAGACAATTTGTTTGTTAAAAAATGGATGCATCAAGTGTTCTAATGGGTCAGAAAGGAAGATGACTTCTATGTTGTCCTTATTTTGTTCATATTGCTTCACTTTGATTGAATGGAAGGATTTCTCCTTAATTATAGCCGAGATTAATTGCTTCGAGTGGATTTAAGTAACAAGAGTTGGAACTATTATACACTTTTTAAAGAGGTATTTATAAGTTTAAAGGTGTTTTTTTATCTTTACTTTTACCCTTTTCTTGTTTTAATTATGTTTGTTAACAATATGTAATAGTGGAAATTCTGAAGGTTCTATATCAGGTATAAAGTGATTGATGAAAAGTAATATATATGGCAAGCTTATTTTCTGAATAATGAATTCACAGTCGCAGAAAAGATTTTTAACAGGATTCAACTATAAATAAAGACCAGGACAAAATTCCTTTTCGAAGATTTTGCCATGGTTTTATACTACTTAAATTTATATATAATTAAAAATCTCGATCTATTGTTAATGCATTACCATTTAAAGTTACTCTTAATCTATTAGAATTAGAAGTATTTCCTAAAAAAGAAGTAGTACAAGTAAATGTGGCTGTTTTAGATGTATGATCTAGTTCAGGATCTGATATTGTGCAACCAAAGCAGAAGTAATCTTCATCGTAGGCATCCAGTATTTTTGAATTATTTATATTAGATTTTGGCACATTTACATCAATATAATATGTTACTGTTAACAATCTATTTGATCCTTTAACTTTATATGAAGAAGTACCGTATGGGAATAGATATCCAGCATCAAAAATAGAAATTTGTTTAACAATAGGTTCAATAGAAAATGTAATTTCATTTCCCTCATCATCAATAAATGTACTTTCTTGAAGTTCATTTTTAGTTATATCAAATCTCACAATGAGCAAATTCCTTTCAAATAATTACCATAAAACAAAATAAAAAGACAGAACGCTTCCGTTTGGATAGAATGAAAGTTCCTACACAACCATTCACCAAAGGAGCGTCTGTCTGATGAATAGATTATCACATCACACAC
>JAEXYZ010000075.1 GCA_023405135.1 Bacillota bacterium
ATTTACGAAAATTCGCAGCCAACAACTAAGAATGAATAAGCCTTAATATAAAAAATAGAAAAAAGTGAAATTGGCTGCGCTCAATTTCACTTTTTTCATTATTTGAAGCTAGTTTTGTCCCAGCCTCGCAGCACCATTTTGTTGTGCTTTTATCTAGATATTTTATTTATCTTCAGCTACGAATGGAAGAAGTGCCATGATACGAGCACGTTTAATAGCTGTAGTTAATTTACGTTGGTATTTTGCACTTGTACCAGTTACGCGACGTGGTAAAATTTTACCGCGTTCAGAAATGAACTTTTTAAGTAAATCTACATCTTTGTAGTCGATGTGCGTAATGTTGTTAGAAGTGAAGTAGCAAACTTTACGGCGTTTGCGGCCTCCGCGACGTTGTGCCATTTCGATATTCCTCCTTTTTTAGTTTTTGTTTCAAGGTTTCTCTATTTTTCTAATGTTTAGCTTCAGCGATTAGGCTCCCGCCTGCTTCCGCTTTTCTATATTAGAATGGTAAATCGTCCTCAGAAACTTCAATTGGACCTTTGCTTGATGCAAATGGATCCTCATCTACACGTGTATAATTTTGCTGATTTCCAGAAGGTTGACTTTGTGGATATGAAGCAAAAGGATCTTGACCCGCATTACCAAATTGTTGGTTTGGTTGGCTTGTATTATATGTAGGTTGGTTGCCCCCATACGATTGCCCTCCATACTGTTGATTTGGCATATTTGCTCCGCCACCAGCGTTACGTGGTTCTAAAAATTGAACAGAATCCGCTATAACGTCTGTTGTGTAAACACGTTTTCCATCCTGACCTTCGTAGCTACCTGTTTGAATACGGCCTTCAACACCAATCAAACTTCCTTTTCTCATAAAGTTTGCTAAGTTTTCAGCTTGTTTTCTCCAAGCAATACACCCGATAAAGTCAGCTTCGCGTTCACCAGATTGGTTCGAAAATGCTCTATTTACAGCGACCGTAAAACGAGTCATCGGAACTCCACTTGGTGTATAACGAAGTTCTGGATCCTTCGTAAGTCTTCCAACTAATACGACATGGTTTATCACAATTACAACCTCCTTTTTTCAGCGTTTTAGTTAATTTTTATTATGCTTCTTCACGAATAGCGATGTGACGAATAATGTCTTCGCTAATGTTTGCTAAACGAGTGAATTCGTTGATAGCTTCTGAACCAGCGTTAGCTTTCACGATTTGGTAGTAACCTTCGCGGAAGTCGTTGATTTCATAAGCTAAGCGGCGTTTACCCCACTCTTTAGCTTCGATGATTTCAGCGCCGTTTGAAGTTAATACTTCGTTGAAGCGTTCAACTAATGCTTTTTTCGCTTCATCTTCAATGTTTGGGCGAACAATGTACATTAATTCATACTTTGTCATCTATTTTGCACCTCCTTATGGACTTTGGCTCTCTTAAAATAGAGAGCAAGGAGTAAGTAATACTATACTCACATCGTTGAATTGTATCATATAATTTAAATAGATGCAATAAGAAAAGCGGATGCGACTCCTTTACACTCGACAAGTGCTGGAGATTCATCGAGAACTTAAGGTTGTTTCGACCGAAGAATTGAAGCGACCTTGATCTGCTAATGTACAGCTTTCTGTTTAGCCGTTAAAAAATCCACTAAAAGTCTCTGTTCCTTGTAAGGGATTATAACTTTATAATTAAAGTAGTTCTTCGAAAGGAGGAGTTTATACTGGAGCCAATAATAGTTGAATTAGAAATGAAAAAAATTGCAAAGTATAATTTATGGTTAACACTTGCTCTAAGTATTCTCTTTTTTATTATTAACAGTCTCATGCACCAAAGGGATTCTGCTTCTTTTTCTTTTTGGAATATTACGCTATTTTTCGTTGGATATATTGTTTTAATTATATTACATGAAGTTTTTCATTTGATTGGTTTTATGATATTTGGAAAGGCGAAATATAAAGAGCTGCATTATGGTTTGAATTTAAAACTTGGCGTTGCCTATGCTACTACAACAAAGCCTTTGCGAAATGATGCAATGAAAAAAGCTCTATTGTTGCCATTCTGGACAACAGGCGTAATTCCATCGTTAATAGGGTTCACTTATGATTCATTTTTATTAGTACTTTTAGGGGCATTTTTAATTGCAGGTGCGATTGGTGACTTTTTTATGTATAAGGAGTTACGGAAATTTCCAAAAGATGCACTTGTAAAGGATGATCCAGAACTGCCAAGATTATATATTTATACAAAATAAGCAGGTAGCACTCGATTAATAATCGAACTACCTGCTTTTAATTAAAAAAGGAAAGTATATTATTTAAAGTAATACTAGCCCATCGAGGTCACTTCACTACCTAACAGTGGCTCCACTTTTAAACGTTAAATCTAAATAGCATTACATCGCCATCTTGTACGACATATTCTTTTCCTTCTAATCTTACTTTTCCTGCTTCTTTTGCAGCTGCCATTGAACCAGCTTCAACTAAATCATCATAAGCAACTGTTTCCGCACGAATAAACCCTCTTTCGAAATCAGAGTGAATAATACCCGCGCATTGTGGAGCTTTCATGCCTTTACGGAATGTCCAAGCACGAACTTCTTGTACACCTGCAGTAAAATATGTTGCCAATCCTAACAAGTCATAAGATGCACGAATTAATTGATCTAAGCCTGATTCTTCAATTCCTAATTCCTCTAGGAACATTGCTTTTTCTTCATTGTCTAATTCTGAAATTTCTTCTTCAATTTTAGCACAAACCGTAATAACCTGAGCTCCTTCTGCTGCAGCGTATTCACGAACTTGTTTTACATATCGATTGTTCGCTGCATCAGCAACTTCATCTTCGGAAACGTTTGCTACATAAAGCATTGGTTTAATTGTTAAAAGGTGAAGTCCTTTAATTACTTTAAGCTCGTCATCAGATAATTCAACAGAACGTGCAGGCTTTTCATTTTCCAATGCTTCTTTGACTTTTAATAGCACCGGTTCTTCAATCATTGCCTCTTTATCTTTTTGCTTCGCCATTTTGCTTACTCGTTGAAGACGTTTTTCAACTGATTCCATATCAGCTAAAATAAGCTCTAAATTAATAACCTCGATATCGTCGATTGGGTTAACTGATCCAGATACATGGGTAATATTCTCATCCTCAAAGCAACGTACTACTTGGCAAATAGCATCTACTTCACGAATATGAGATAAAAATTTATTTCCTAATCCTTCACCTTTTGAAGCACCTTTTACGATTCCTGCGATATCAGTAAATTCAAAGGCAGTCGGAACAGTTTTTTTCGGTTCAACTAGTTCAGTTAATTTGTCTAGACGTGCATCTGGAACTTCCACAACCCCAACATTTGGATCGATTGTAGCGAATGGATAGTTTGCAGCTAATGCTCCCGCCTTCGTAATTGCGTTAAATAATGTTGATTTACCAACGTTCGGTAATCCTACGATTCCTGCTGTTAAAGACATTCGTTTGACACGACCTTTCTAAAATTCTATCAAGTTAATGTAATTTCGTTTTTAAACCTTTGTTTATTATATGGATAAGTAGAGAAAAAGTCTAATTAGTCATAGATTATTCTTGATTTGCTTTTACTAATATTTTTTTCATTTTTTTCTCAAACTCACGACGAGGAATCATGACACTATGTCCACATCCTTGGCATTTTATTCTTACATCTGCTCCCATACGAATAATTTTCCATGCATTGGATCCACATGGATGTTGCTTTTTCATTTCCACAATGTCATGTAATTCAAATGATTTATTATCCATTATGCTTCATTCCCCCCTGTAGATTCTTTACTACCACGATCATAAAGCATCATTTTCGGATATGCCATTGGAATTCCATTTTTCTCTAAAATTTCTTTTACATCCCGTCGAATAATACGGGCAACACCATAATGCTGCAAAGGTTTTGTTTCAGCAATAATTCGAATTGTTACTTCTGTCCCTACAACATTTTGAACACCTAAAAATGTTGGTACATCAACAAGCTCTTCATATTTCCCTGGCAATGTTTTTAAATAATCTGTAAGTAATTTTTCTACTTTTTTAATATCCGCATCTATCCCAATTGTCATATCAATTATCGCTTTTGAGTTATTTACAGAATAATTTACAACGTCTAAAATTTGCCCATTAGGAATAATATATTGTTCTCCCGTATTTCCAACTATTTTTGTTGTACGTAATCCAATTTCCTTTACAGTACCTTCTGCAGTATTTAATCGAATATAATCTCCAACACCAAATTGATCTTCAAGAATAATAAAAAACCCTGTAATGATGTCTTTTACTAAGC
Source organism: Bacillota bacterium (assembly GCA_023405135.1). Taxonomy (GTDB): domain Bacteria; phylum Bacillota; class Bacilli; order Bacillales_A; family Planococcaceae; genus Ureibacillus. The sequence continues at coordinate 4,301 of JAEXYZ010000075.1, forward strand.
TTTGTGCACCAAAGGCAATGGCAACTGAAGCAATCCCAGCCCCTGCGAGTAAACCTGCAACTTGAATATTTACAGCAGATAAAATTCCAACAATCGCTGAGAAATACACTAAATAGGAAAGTACACTTTGAAGCAGTTTAATAATTGTTTTTTGACGTCTTTCTGAATTACTTAAAGGTGCCTTTATTCTTAACATTAATACTCGGTTAATGACTCTTTTCCCTATAAATACGACTAAATAGGAGGCAATAATAATTGCGAAAATTTTAATTGAAGCAGTTATGACTAAATTCCAAAAAGCTTCACTAGTTAAATAATCCCATGTTTTTTCTGTCCATTTTGTTATTCCTCTTGCGTTGGTAGCAACAACATTTTCTACAGCCATTTTTCCACTCCTTGTATAACTAACTAAAAAATTGAATATACTGCATAACAATATAGCTTATTTTTTACCATAAAAGATAAATAATTACCATTTTATAATGAAAGCGAGAATTGCCTATGCAGAAAATAAATGAAACGTTAAATTCTTATGTTCATCATGAACAAACAGGTGCACTTTGGCATTTAAGTGACTTATTCCTACAACATGTTCCTTTTGATGAAGAACACCTTATTTTTTGTTGTATTGGTACGGATCGATCAACTGGTGATGCCCTTGGTCCATTGACTGGTAGCTTTTTATCAAATTTTCATTCGTTTCCCTTTGAAATAATCGGCACACTTGAAAACCCATTACATGCAATCAATTTAGCATCTACTGTGGAGGAAATACAACAAAGACCATCTGCTCCAATCGTCATAGCGATTGATGCTTGTTTAGGAAATGAAAAAAATATTGGTCAAATCGTAGTTCAAGAAGGACCCTTGTATCCTGGAAAAGCAGTTAAAAAGGAATTACCTCCAATCGGTGACATTTCTATAAAAGGAATCGTCAATGTTGGAGGCTTTATGGAAATGCTAGTTTTACAAAATACCCGTTTAAATGTTACTTATTCAATGAGTAATAAAATTGCTCGTGCATTGTTACTTGCTTGGCAGCGTCATTTATTGAAAAAGAAACATAATGGAGACGATAATTCCAACTACAGCAATACTAGGCAACAGATTGGCTACTCGAATTTTCGTTAATCCTACTATATTTAAACCGATAGCTAGGATCATGATTCCTCCTGTTGCGGTCATTTCTTTTATAAATAAATTTAATGCTGCTTCTGATATGTATGCACTTATAAAACCTGAAAAAATGGCAATAATCCCTTGATACAAAAATACAGGAATTGCTGATAGTAAAACGCCAATTCCTAATGTTGATGATAATACAATAGAGGTAAAACCATCAATAATTCCTTTTGTTATCAACACTGAATGATCGTTCCGTAAACCGCTATCTAATGCACCGATTATTGCCATAGAACCAATTAAAAAAATAAGTGTAGCATTCACAAATCCTTCCGAGATACTATTCTGTGACGTTTTTTTCCCGATTTTGGATTCAATCCATTTCCCTAAACGAATTAATTGCTTATCTAAATCGATCCATTCCCCGATTACTGCACCAATTACTAGACTAATAATTACAATAACAAAATTGCTTGATTTAAAGCCCATTTGTATTCCTAATACTGCAACTGCTAATCCAATAATTGAAAGTACAGTATTTTTCATCGTTTCAGGAATATTTTTAAATAGACGTCCTATAATCGATCCGATTATAATTAATAAAGCATTTACAAACGAGCCTAATAATATCATTAAAATACCTCTTTCATTAGAAAATATGAGAAGCCTAAATATGGTAAAGAAAAATTAATTGATAACAAGGGCTATGTTTTTCACCCAAGTATAATTATTTAAATAAAAATCTGCTCATTTTAGAATGAGCAGATTTTTCGAATAATTCTTTAAGACATTTTCATACTTTACTTATTCTTGTTCCAATTGTAAAATCTCTAGAATTCTTTCTAAATCATCTTCAGAGTAAAATTCTATTTCTATTTTACCTTTATTCTTTGATTTCTTTATTTGAACATTAGTACCAAAGTACTCTCGTAATTGTGTTTCTGTAGCTTGTACAAATACATCTTTTTTTACGGGCTTTTCAGTTTCACGTGAAACTTCTTCGTTATATTGTTTAATCAAAGCTTCAAGTTGTCGAACATTTAATGATAGTTTAATAACCTTTTGTGCAACTTCTGATATTCTTCTTTTATTTTTCAAACCTAAAAGTGTACGACCATGTCCCATAGAGAGTGTTCCATCATTCACCATATTCCGAACATCCTCTGGCAATTGTAGCAATCGCATATGATTCGTAATATGAGGTCTACTTTTCCCTAAACGTTTCGCCAATTCCTCTTGGGTAAAATTTAATTTTTCAATTAAACTTTGATATGCTTCTGCTTCTTCAATAGGTGTTAAATCTTCCCGTTGGAGGTTTTCCAAAATAGCTACTTCCATCATTTGTTCTTCTGTCATTTCACGTACAATAGCAGGGATTTCTAGTAGGTTCGCTAATTTTGCTGCTCGATATCGTCTTTCACCTACGACAATCTCATACTTTTTCCCTTTTTTGCGTACGACAATTGGCTGAATAATGCCATGTTCAACAATGGATTGTGCCAACTCTTCAATTGTTTCATCATCGAAAGTTTTACGTGGTTGAAATGGGTTAACAACTAGTTTCTGTAGATCAATTTTTTCAATTGTATCTTCAGTATGCAAATTTTCTAAAGTTTCTGTTGGGAATAATGCGCCAATACCTTTTCCTAAACCTCTAGCCATTTTTTATCACTTCCCTTGCTAACTCTAAATACACTTCTGCACCACGAGATTTTGCATCATAAATAATAATCGGCTCACCATAACTAGGTGCTTCGCTTAAACGGACATTCCTAGGAATAATCGTTTTATATACTTTATCTTGGAAATATTTTTTTACTTCTTCTATTACTTGGAGTCCTAAATTTGTACGAGCATCTAACATTGTCAATAAAACACCATCTATATATAAATGCTGATTTAAATGCTTTTGAACTAATCGTACAGTTGAGAGCAGCTGACTTAAACCTTCAAGAGCATAGTATTCACATTGAACTGGGATAATAACAGCATCGGAAGCTGTTAATGCATTAATTGTTAATAATCCAAGTGAAGGTGGACAGTCGATAATAATGAAATCATATTGATCTTTTACATTTTGCAAAGCATGTTTTAATCTCACTTCACGGGAAATGGTAGAAACAAGCTCGATTTCAGCACCTGCTAAAGAAATGGTTGCTGGTACTACGTGTAAATTTTCAACTTTTGACTGCTGTGTAACGTTTTTTACATCTTCATCATCAATTAATACATCATAGATACAACTTTGAATTTCACCCTTATTTACTCCAACACCACTTGTTGCATTACCTTGTGGATCAATGTCTATTAATAATACTTTTTTCCCTAAATAAGCAAGACAAGCGCTCAAGTTTACAGATGTTGTAGTTTTCCCTACACCACCCTTTTGGTTTGTTATGGCTATAATTCTTCCCAATCCTTGCACCTGCTTTCATCAATCAATTTTAATATGAAAAGCGCAAGCGACCTAATTAGCCTCGACAGCTGCTTGTGGGACCTGACCTTGTCGCTGCGCTTTCATCACAGAACAGATTTGCACACGTGGGAAGGTACCAAAGCGACCTCGAGGGGCTAGGCGCTGGAGCTAGACATTATTATTCAAATATCCAATATGGATTTCATTTAATTCATTTATTTCATTCTATCAAATTTGGAAACTAGTTGTATTGTAAACTCAACATATTTTTATAGAAAAAAGGTTCCTATTATTTTAGGAACCAATTAATTTTATGCTTTTTTCTTCGGTATTTTCACAGTGATTTGGTAGTAATCATCTGTATCTTCCTCTTCTGTTTTTAAGGAAATACCACTTTTTGTAACCATTGAAAGTGATTGTTTAATAGTATTCAATGCAATACGAATGTCCTTACTAATTGCTTTTCGCTTCGGTTTTTCCTTTTTAACTTCTTCCTCTTTTGGAGAAGTAAGTTGTTGGATATAATCCTCTAGTTGACGAACATTCCAATCATTCTCTTTTATTAAATTAACAATCTCATTTTGTGTTTTTTCATCTTTAATTGAAATAAGGGCTCTTGCATGACGTTCTGTAATCTCTCGTTTTAAAATTGCCTCTTGTACAGACTGCGGTAATTTTAATAAACGTAATTTATTTGCTACAGTTGATTGACCTTTTCCTAAACGTTGAGCAAGTGCTTCTTGAGTAAGTGAATGAAGCTCTAACAATTGCTGATAAGCTAATGCTTCTTCGATTGCTGTTAATTCTTCACGTTGAAGATTCTCGATTAATGCAATAGAAGCAGTTTCTTTATCACTTAAATTGCGAACAATTGCTGGCACTTCAGTCCAATTTAGTTTTTTCATTGCACGATAACGACGTTCACCTGCAATAATTTCATAACAATCCTCATTAAATTGACGAACAACAATAGGTTGAATTACACCATGTGTATGAATGGTTCTTGATAATTCTTCAATTTTTTCTTCGTCAAAAACAGTACGAGGTTGGAACCGATTGGGAATTATATTATCAATTGGAATTTTCTCTACTTCTTCAGTAGCTTTGCTCTTTTCTAACTGTTCTACTTCTTCTACTTCATTTTTAACTTCAGAAACTAGTTTTTCTCCGCCTCCGAAAAAACGTGAAAAAGGACTTTTCATTCATTAGGCACCACCTTTTAGAAACTATCTTGCTCAATACTCATATAAATATTATTTATTATTATCTATGAAATGTACAGAGTCCTATAGAAGCAAAATCTATTAAAATGACATAAATATAAAATATGTATGCATCAAATAGAGGAATTATTTCTAAAAATAATTAAAAATTTATGACTTTCCAAAAAATGTTTCACGTGAAACAGGGAAATAGTCGGGGCTCTTTCGTATTAGAGCTATAATTTACAACGCCCCGAATAGTTTATTTACTAGAACCATTTAATAATTTTTATTGAATTGGTGTCTTATTAGGTATCCCTGGTTTTCGTGGATATTTTTTTGGCGTTAGTTTTATTTTATCAAAAATATAAAGAGTTCGTTCACTTTCTTCTACAGGTAATAGATATGAAAATTCTTCCTTTAAAGAAGCGCCTAAAGTTGTAATTGCTTTTTTCGCATCTTTTAACTCTTCTGGTCCAGCCGCAGCTTTTAGTGCAACAAAGTATCCGCCTTGTTTAACTAATGGAATACAAAGCTCTGATAACACTGATAAACGTGCAACCGCGCGTGCAGTTACTACATCATATTGTTCACGATATTTTATATTTTGACCAAATTCTTCAGCACGTGCATGAACAAATTCAACATTCTCTAATTGTAATTGCTCACTCAAATGATTTAAAAACGAGATTCGCTTATTCAAAGAATCAACAATCGTTACATGTAAATGAGGGAAACATATTTTAATTGGTAAACTTGGGAAACCTGCGCCTGCACCTACATCACAAACTGTATTAACTTTTGAAAAATCAAAATAAAAGCTAGCACTAATTGAATCATAGAAATGCTTTAAATAAACGCCTTCTAAATCTGTAATAGCTGTTAAATTCATTTTTTCATTCCACTCAACTAATAGCTCAAAATATTTTTTAAACTGTGCTATTTGTTTCTCATTTAGCTCTATTCCCTGTTCTTTTAATGCTTCAATAAATTGTTGTTCGTTCATTTGGATCTCCTTTTAATCAATTGAGAATTAGATTTAGAAAAACACAAGCTCACTGCTCCTGCGATTACTCGTCGCAAAAATTATCTGCTCCTGCGATTACTCGTCGCAAATGCGTTTTGCTTAGCCCCAACAACGTTAGGCAACAAAAACGAACATCTATGTGCAGGTGGGAGTCTGAATCAAAAGCGTATTTCTAGCTTTCAATCGAAGACAGACCGCGACCTCAAAGGGCTGGGTGTCTTGCGCTAACATTAATTAATAAATAATATTTATTTTCTTATTCAGTAAAAACGAACGAGCGTCCGAGAAAAATAGGGTGCTCGAACGCTCATTAACATTTATTCGTTACTAATTCGTGCAATTTTCCCTTGTTCAATATAAACAAGTAAGATAGAAATATCTGCTGGGTTTACTCCTGAAATACGTGAAGCTTGTGCAATTGTTAATGGTCGTACTTCTTTCAATTTTTCACGGGCTTCAGTTGCTAAACTTGAAATATCATCATAATCGATGTCTTCAGGTATTTTTTTATCTTCCATTTTATGAAGCTTTTCCACTTGATGTAAAGCCTTTTGGATATAGCCTTCATATTTTAATTGAACTTCGATTTGTTCTTTTACTTCATCACTAAATTTAATTTCTGATGGTGTTAAAGAAACGACTAAATCATAAGTCATTTCAGTTCGTTTTACTAAATCTGCAGCACGGATACCGTCTTTTAACTCTGTTCCGCCAACAGAACGAATAACTGCCTGAGTTGCCTCATTTGGTTTAATAATCACTTCACGCAGACGAGCAATTTCATTTTCAATTTGCTCTTTTTTCTCCGTGAATTTTGCGTAACGTTCTTCAGAGATTAACCCTAATTTATAGCCAAGTTCCGTTAAACGTAAATCTGCATTATCATGACGAAGTAATAAACGATATTCTGCACGTGATGTTAGTAAACGATAAGGTTCATTTGTTCCTTTCGTTACTAGGTCATCAATTAAAACACCGATATAAGCTTCTGAACGTTTTAAAATTACTTCTTCTTTTCCTAATACTTTTGCTGCAGCATTGATTCCTGCCATTATTCCTTGTCCAGCTGCTTCCTCATAACCACTAGTACCATTAATTTGACCAGCAGTATAAAGATTTTTAATACGTTTTGTTTCTAAAGTTGGCCATAATTGAGTTGGTACAACTGCATCATATTCAATCGCATATCCTGCACGCATCATTTCTGCTTTTTCTAAACCAGGAATCGTTTGCAACATTTGACGTTGAATATGCTCTGGTAAACTTGTAGATAAACCTTGAACATACACTTCTTGAGTATCGCGGCCTTCTGGTTCTAAAAACAATTGGTGACGTGGCTTATCGTTAAAGCGTACAATTTTCGTTTCAATTGATGGACAATAACGTGGTCCAGTTCCCGTAATAACCCCAGTGAACATTGGTGCTTTATCTAAGTTATCATTAATAATTTGATGTGTTTCTGCACTTGTATAAGTTAACCAGCAAGGAATTTGATCCATAATAAATTCAGTTGTTTCAAAACTAAATGCTCTTGGAACATCATCCCCTGGTTGAATTTCAGTTTTACTATAATCGATTGTTTTACTATCTACTCGTGGCGGTGTACCAGTTTTAAAACGAACAATATCAAAGCCAAGCTCACGAATATTGTCAGCTAATTTTACTGATGGTCGTTGATTGTTTGGCCCACTCGAATATTTAACATCTCCGATAATAATTTCACCACGTAAATACGTACCTGCAGTAATAATGACTGTTTTTCCGTAGTAAATACCGCCCGTTTGTGTAATGACGCCTTTTACAGTATTGTCTTCAACGATTAATTCATCTACCATTGCTTGATTAATCGTTAAATTCTCTTCTTCCTCTAAAAGTCTTTTCATTTCACGTTGGTAAAGGATTTTGTCTGCTTGAGCACGTAATGCCCTAACCGCTGGACCTTTACCTGTATTTAACATACGCATTTGAATATGGGTTTTATCAATTACTTTCCCCATTGCTCCACCTAATGCGTCAATTTCACGTACAACAATCCCTTTTGCTGGACCTCCAATTGATGGGTTACATGGCATAAAGGCAATCATATCAAGACTGATTGTTAACATAAGTGTTTTCGCACCCATTTTTGCAGACGCATATGCCGCTTCTACACCAGCATGACCAGCGCCGATGACAATGACATCGTATTGGCCTGCTTCATATGTTGTTGTCATGCCGTTTCTTCCTCTCTATATAAAAGTATTTTCTTTATTTTCCTAAACAGAATTGTGAGAAGAGCTGGTTAATGAGACTTTCTTGAACAGTATCACCAACGATTTCTCCTAACAGCTCCCACGTTTTTGTTACATCAATTTGAATCATATCAACAGGTACTCCTGCTTCTGCAGCATTAATTGCATCCTCAATTGTTGCTTTTGCTTGATGCAATAATGCAATATGTCGTGCATTTGAAACATAAGTTAAGTCATTTGATTCTACTTGACCTTCAAAGAACGTTTTTGCAATGGCTTCTTCTAGTTCAATAACACCTTGTTCTTGTAAAATTGAAGTTGTTACGACAGGTCTTCCATTAGCTAGTTCTTTTACTTTCTCTAAATTGATTTTTTGTGGTAAATCCGTTTTATTAACGACAACGATAAAATCCATATTTTGAATTGTTTCAAAAAGACGTTCATCTTCTTCAGATAGACTTTCTGCCGAATTTAAAACAAGTAAAATTAAATCCGCTTCTTTTAATACTTGGCGAGACCTTTCTACCCCTATGCGTTCAACGATATCTTCCGTTTCACGAATTCCAGCAGTATCAACTAAACGTAATGGTACTCCGCGCACATTGACATACTCTTCTATAATATCACGAGTTGTACCTGCAACATCAGTAACAATTGCTTTATTCTCGTGAACTAAACTATTTAATAGCGAAGACTTCCCAACATTTGGTCGCCCTAAAATTACTGTTGATAGTCCTTCACGTAAAATTTTACCTTGTGTTGATGTTTGAAGAAGTTTAGCAATTTCATTTCGCACCCAAGTACATTTTTCAAGTAATACTGGAATTGTCATTTCTTCTACATCATCATACTCAGGATAATCTATATTAACCTCTACATGAGCCAATGTCTCAATTAATGCTTGACGCAAATTACCAATTAATCTTGATAGCTTTCCATCCATTTGACCAAGAGCTACATTCATTGCTCGATCTGTTTTCGCGCGAATTAAGTCCATTACTGCCTCTGCCTGAGACAAATCTATTCGTCCATTTAAAAATGCACGTTTTGTAAACTCTCCAGGATCAGCAAGTCTTGCACCATTTTTCAATACGAGTTGTAGCACTCTGTTCACTGAAACAATACCACCGTGACAGTTTATTTCAATTACATCCTCACGTGTGAATGTTTTTGGAGCTCGCATAAGCGATAACATCACTTCTTCTACTACTTCCTCAGTAGTCGGATCGATTAAATGGCCGTAGTGAATGGTATGAGTTTTTTCTTCAGTTAGTTTTTTCCCGCTTGGTGATTTAAATATTTTATCAGCGATCATTACTGCTTCATCACCACTTAAACGGACAATTGCAATTGCACCTTCGCCCATTGGTGTGGATATCGCAGCAATCGTATCATACTCCATTTTTAATCCTCCTGCTAATCTAAAGCTAATTGTGTATATCTTTTTTGAATAAAGTTATCCACATGTGAATAACTTAAACGAACTTTATTTACTAACAACTTAGGGTACCACATTTTATCGAAATACGAAAGTAAAGCATTTTTCCACAGGTGGATAACTATTAAAAAAAATCATCTTTATAATATGTGGATTTTTAGACAAAATAAAAACCGGCCTTTAAATAGACCGTTAAAGTTTTTATTAAGTATCATTCATGCTAGCTGCAATTGTTGAATTATTTCTCAATTGTGTGAGGTAATAATTTACGTGCCAAAAAAATAAAAAACGGCCTAAATTTGACCGTTTTTCCTTACTATCTGTATGCTTTTTGTTGTTATTTCAATGGTTCAATTACTAAATAACGGTTTGGCTCAGTTCCTTCTGAGTATGTCTCAATATCAATACGATTTGCCAATGCATTATGAATTACTTTTCTTTCATAGGATGGCATAGGTTCTAATGATATTTTCTTCCCCGTATGAACTGCTTTATCCGCCATTCGTTCTGCTAATTGCTCTAAAGCCACTTGACGACGTTCACGATAATTTTCTACATCTAATTTTACTAATAAGAAAGATTTTGCACTTTTATTGACGATAAGTTGTGTTAATTGTTGTAAAGCATTTAATGTTGCACCACGTTTTCCAATTAAAAGTGCTGCTTTTTCACTTTCAAGCTTCAATAAAATGTTTTTTCCTTCACTAACCGCCTGGATTTTTAAATCTTCAATCCCCAACTCTTTTGCAATACCGATTAAATAGCCTTTTGCAGCCTCAACTGGATCTTCTTTCTCTTCTTCATTTACTATTTCATTTATAGACTCAATATTTTCAACAAATACTTCTTGTCCAATTTTCTCAGATTTAACCTGTTGGAAATCACTATTTTCTTCAATATTTGAGTCAATTTCTTTCACTGTGACACGTATTTCAGCAGGACGTGCCCCAAAACCTAAAAATCCTTTTCTACCTTCTTGTAAAACTTCAACATCTACTTGATCACGGGAAACCCCGAGCTTTTGTAACGCTAATGAGATCGCTTCTTCTATGCTCGCGCCTATTTGCGTAATTTGGTTCACTTTTTCGCTCCTCCAGTTACAGCAGGTTCTGTTTTATTTTTATTCCAAGGTTTATAAATAACAAGGTTTTGTATAACAGAGATGATATTTCCAACAACCCAATATAGAGATAACGCAGCTGGTAATACGACACCGAAACCGATGATCATAACTGGCATGATATACATCATGATTTTCATTTGTGGGTTATCTATTGCAGGCCCCGTTAATAGTACAACAAATTGGATCAAACCTGCTAATACAGCAAGTACAATACTTTGTTCTCCTAATGGGAAAATAAGAAATGTTCCTAAATCAAATGTATCTGTTACATTCATGCGGCTTATCGCATGGTAGAAACCAATTAAAATTGGCATTTGAATAAAAACAGGAATACAGCCGGCCATAGGATTAGCACCAGATGTTCTCATTAACTCCATCATTTCTTGTTGATACTTTTGCTGAGTCACAGCATCCTTTGAAGCATACTTCTGCTGCAATTCTTTCATTTTCGGCTGGATTTCTTGCATTTTTTTCGAGCTTTGTACTTGTTTAATTGTTAATGGAAGGATTGCTAAACGAATAATAATCGTAACAGCAATAATTCCTAAACCATATGAACCTAATAAATCTGCAAAATACTTAATTACTGATACTAATGGCCAAACAATAAATTCATTCCAAAAGCCTTCACTTTCGGATGAAATTGGCTGATTAAATTCTGAACAACCAGAAAGCAGCAAAGCTACTGAAACTAGAGTCAGAACAATCCAAAATCTTTTTTTCAACCTTCTTCCTCCTACAGCACTATTCATATTCATTGAAGTTATTTTACCATGTGAGTACGCTTTCACTCTACTAATTGTTTTATTTTTAATATATTACCATTAACAATAGTTAACTTATTCTAAATATTCAAACAAAATATTTCACGGAACGATTATTTTCTTTTTAATACTTTTGCAATTTTTAAAACATGTTCGATACTCTTTTTTGTTTCATGGAAATCTAAAGTGGCCGCCGGGTTTCTGGCGATAATAACATAATCCATATCTTGTCTTATTTCATCTTTTAATTCTAAAAATACTTGTCTCAAATATCGTTTCACTTGAACTCTTGTTACTGCCTTACCTATTTTTTTGCCTACCGATAATCCAATTCGAAATTCCCTTTGATCCTCTTTTGGTAAACAGTAAACAACAAACTGACGATTTGCGAAGGATTTCCCCTTTTTAAATACTTTCTGAAAGTCTTCATTTTTCTTTATTCGTTGTCGCTTCTTCATTCCTACACCTACTTCAACATTACTTTCAACTAGTCTTACCAAAAATGAAGAAAAAAAAGACCACTGAAGAGGCTCAGTGGACTTATGCTGATAATACTTTTCTTCCTTTACGACGACGAGCCGCTAATACTTTGCGTCCGTTTTTCGTGCTCATGCGTGCGCGGAATCCGTGTACTTTGCTATGTTTACGTTTCTTTGGTTGATACGTACGTTTCATTATATATTACACCTCCAGATGAAAGTTGATTATTCTATCCTACATACAGACCATAACATTATATATAAAAAATAAACGGCTTGTCAATGTATTATTTGGCAGCCTCGTTTTGTCCTTTTATTTAAGAAAATAATTATCCACAACTTTTTCACTTTATTAAATGATCCTTTGTGGATAATATTTTTTATTTATTTTTTATCCACATCAGTTATCGACAACTTTTTCACATATTCATAGCCTGTGGACAATTTGTAAGTGAATAAAAAATAGTTATGTGGATAAGTTTCACGAACTATTGAAATAACTATCTTTTTTTGTTACGATAAATGTGTTTTCTTTTGTGGAAATGTTGTTCGGGAAATATTTTATCCACAAATGTTAATAACTTGTGGACAAACTTTAACACAGTATATGGATAACAGTTATCCACATGCTGTGATTATGTGTTTACTATAAAATTCTATTATTTCTTATATAAATGAATTATATTATTTACTGTTTGAAAAAATTCGTAAAAAGGGGTTAAAAGCTTGGAACATTTAGAAGAATTATGGAAGAATGTCCTGGCTCAAGTAGAACAAAAAATTTCAAAACCAAGCTTTGAGACGTGGCTGAAATCTACAAAGTTACTGTCCTATAAAGGATCGACAGTAACAATTGCCGCGCCAAACTCATTTGCTCGTGATTGGCTAGAAAATCATTACGTTCACCTAATCGCGGGCATTTTATCTGAATTAACAGGAGAAGACTTGCTTATAAAATTTGTTGTTCAAAAGGATCAGGATGATGATAACTTGGACTTACCTGTACCGGTAATTCAATCAAAAAATAATGATGAGCACGCTGAAATTTCACCGGGAATGCTAAATCCAAAATATACGTTCGACACATTTGTAATTGGTTCGGGTAATCGTTTTGCACATGCTGCTTCTCTTGCAGTTGCAGAAGCACCAGCGAATGCCTACAATCCTTTTTTTATTTATGGTGGAGTAGGTTTAGGTAAAACTCACTTAATGCATGCAATCGGACATTATGTACTTGAGCATAATCCGAATGCAAAAGTAGTTTATTTATCTTCTGAAAAATTTACAAATGAATTTATTAATTCGATTAGAGATAACAAGGCAGTAGATTTTCGTAATAAATACCGCAATGTCGACGTGTTATTAATAGATGATATTCAATTTTTAGCTGGAAAAGAATCAACTCAAGAGGAATTTTTCCATACATTTAACACTTTGCATACAGAATCAAAGCAAATTGTAATTTCTAGTGATCGACCTCCTAAGGAGATTCCTACACTAGAGGACCGTCTACGTTCTCGCTTTGAATGGGGATTAATCACTGATATTACACCGCCTGATTTAGAAACACGTATTGCAATTTTGCGAAAAAAGGCAAAGGCAGACGGACTAGATATATCTAACGAAGTGATGCATTATATAGCAAATCAAATAGATACAAATATTCGTGAATTAGAGGGCGCTTTAATTCGTGTAGTTGCTTACTCCTCATTAGTTAATAAGGATATCTCAACCGAACTTGCTGCTGAAGCATTAAAAGATATAATTCCAAACTCAAAACCACGTATGATTTCGATTTTAGATATTCAAACTGCTGTTGGTGAACATTATCATATTAAGCTAGAGGATTTCGCTGCAAAGAGAAGAACGAAATCGATTGCATTCCCGAGACAAGTAGCCATGTATTTATCACGAGAACTAACAGATTTCTCTTTACCTAAAATAGGAGAAGAATTTGGTGGGCGTGATCATACAACGGTTATTCATGCACATGAAAAAATTGCATCTATGTTAAAAGAAGATCAACTTCTTCAACAAGATATTAAACAAATCCGCAGTATGTTAGGGAAATAATACTGTGGATAACATTCCGAGTTTAACACAAGTTTATTCACAATCTATCAACATGTGGATAGATTGATTTTCGTAGTTAAAAAATAGGTTATCCACAAATCCACAGGCCCTATTACTATATCTATTAAAATCTATTAAAAAATAATATATTAATAAGTGAGGTATACCGATGAAATTTGATATAATGCGAGATCGTTTATTATATGGATTAAACGATGTAATGAAAGCTGTAAGTTCAAAAACAACAATTCCAATTTTAACGGGGATTAAAATTGATGTAACGAACGAAGGAATAACATTAACAGGTAGCGATGCTGACATTACAATCCAAACGTTTATTCCAGTTGAGGAAAATGGGGATCAATTAATCAATATTTCTGAAACAGGATCAATTGTTTTACAAGCACGAATGTTTAACGAGATTGTTCGAAAATTACCTACAAACGATGTAGAAATTGAAGTATCAAACGGTTTACAAGCACACATTCGTTCAGGTAAATCAGAGTTCCATCTAATTGGCTCTCATGCGTCAGAATATCCATTACTACCTGAAGTTTCAACTGATCGTCAATTTTCAATTCCAGCTGATTTATTAAAATCAATTATTCGTGAAACAGTTTTTGCTGTTGCAACATCAGAAAGCCGCCCAGTATTAACAGGTGTAAACTGGCAAATTCAAGGAAATGAATTAATATGCGTTGCTACAGATAGTCATCGTTTAGCTAGAAGAAAAACAAATCTTGAACATTTACCAACAGATGTAAGCTCAGTAGTTATCCCAGGAAAAAGTTTAAACGAATTAAACAAAATTCTTGGAGAATCAACAGATGCTGTTGAAATCGTTATTACAAATCAACAAGTATTATTTAAAACTGAAAATGTATTATTTTTCTCTCGCTTACTAGAAGGGAACTATCCAGAAACAACTCGCTTAATCCCTGAGGAATTTAAAACAGATATTACAATCAATGGTAAATCATTATTACAAGCCATTGATCGTGCATCATTATTAGCTCGTGAAGATCGCAATAATGTTGTTCGTTTTGAAACTTTAGAAGGAAATGTTATTGAAATTTCATCGAATTCTCCTGAAATAGGAAAAGTTGAAGAACAAATTCAAGTTGAATCGTTAGAAGGGGAACATTTAAAAATATCCTTCAGTGCGAAATACATGATGGAAGCATTAAAAGCAATTGATGGACAAGATGTTGTTATTCAGTTTACAGGAGCAATGCGACCATTTATCTTACGTTCAGTACACGATGATGCAATTTTACAATTGATCTTACCTGTAAGAACTTATTAATTATAAAAGATAGTCCTTATGACCAATTTTTATAGTAAGGATAGTAATTTTATAAATACTTAAAAATAGTATTTCTTAAAACTTTACTTATCCACATTGTGAAAGATAGTCATTTTGGCTATCTTTTTTCTTTATCAAGAATATTTAAATCCTATAGTTGAATAAGCTCATTTCTGCTTTTCTTGGATTTTTTCTCGTTTTTTAGATATGATAGTTAGATAGATGTTTGTGAATCGGAGGATGAATTTCTTGAATGAAATTGTAATTGATACTGAATTTATTACACTTGGCCAAGCATTAAAAGTTACAGACGCTATAAGTTCAGGTGGTATGGCTAAATGGTTTTTACAAGAACATGATGTGTACGTAAACGGTGAAATAGATAATCGACGAGGGCGAAAATTACGACACGGTGATGTAATAAATATCCCTGGCACTGGTAGATATGTGATCGTCAATAAGAACGGAGAAAACTAAATGTTCATCGAGCATTTACAGTTAACAAATTATCGTAACTATGAATCATTAACATTAGATTTTTCTCCAAAAATAAACGTGTTTATCGGAGAAAATGCACAAGGTAAAACAAATGTGATGGAATCCATCTATGTTTTAGCTATGGCAAAATCACATCGAACAAGTAACGATAAAGAATTAATCCGTTGGGAAGCAGACTATGGTAAAATAGAAGGTGTTGTTCAAAACCGGTATGGCAGCTTTCCAATAGAATTATCTGTCACTAAAAAAGGGAAAAAAGGGAAAATAAACCATTTAGAACAATTGAAATTAAGTAACTATATTGGTCAAATGAATGTTGTTATGTTTGCTCCAGAAGATTTGAATGTAGTAAAAGGCAGCCCTCAAATTAGACGGCGTTTTATTGATATGGAAATCGGTCAAATATCACCAATCTATTTGCATGAGCTACTTACTTTTCAAAAATTATTAAAACAAAGAAATCATTTACTTAAAATAAATCAAGGTAAGAAACAAATAGATGATGTGTTATTTGCTATTTATACTGAACAATATATTCAATCGGCTGTCCAAATTATTCGTAAAAGATTTCAATTTGTTGAACTTTTACAAGAATGGGCTGAAAAAATTCATTCAGGTATTTCCCGTGGTTTAGAGAAATTAACAATTAAATACCGTCCAACTACAGGTTTGAGTGCTGATTGGACAGAACAGGAAATGGCTACATATTTGGAACAAAAACTGGCAGAGGTAAAAAAAAGAGAGTTAGAAAGAGGCGTTACATTAATTGGTCCTCATCGAGATGATTTGCAGTTTTTAGTAAATGATTATGATGTCCAAATATATGGATCTCAAGGACAACAACGAACTACTGCACTTTCTTTGAAATTGGCTGAAATAGAATTAATAAAGCAAGAAACAAAAGAAGCTCCTATTTTACTTTTAGATGATGTATTGTCTGAATTAGATGACTATCGCCAATCACATTTATTAAATACCATTCAAGGTGAAGTGCAAACGTTTGTCACAACTACAAGTGTTGATGGGATTCATCATGAAACAATACAACATGCAAAAATGTTTCACGTGAAACAAGGAGAAGTTGAAAATAAATAAATTATGTATAGAAAGTTTTAGAAATTTTGATAAAGCTTTTTATTTTTTACACATACTGAGGTAATGAAAGAGTAGGTGAATATGGTGGCTTTAGAAGAGAAACAAGTTCAACAAGCTTATGATGCCGATCAAATTCAAGTATTAGAAGGTTTAGAGGCTGTTCGTAAGCGTCCAGGGATGTATATCGGTTCCACAAGCTCTAAAGGGCTTCACCATTTAGTTTGGGAAATCGTGGATAACAGTATTGACGAGGCATTAGCAGGCTTCTGTGATCATATTACCGTTGCGATTGAAAAAGATAACTGGATTCGTGTAGAAGACAATGGTCGTGGTATCCCAGTAAGTAATCAAGAAAAAATGGGTATGCCAGCTGTTGAAGTAATTATGACTGTCTTACATGCTGGAGGTAAATTCGGCGGTGGCGGATATAAAGTGTCAGGTGGACTACATGGTGTAGGGGCATCTGTTGTAAATGCGTTATCCCTTGAAACAGAAGTGTATGTAAAACGTGATGGTCATATTCATAGTATAAAATTTGAACGTGGTCAAACTGTGCAACCTTTACAAGTTATTGGTGATTCAGATGAAACTGGTACAACAACACGATTTAAAGCAGACCCAGAAATTTTTAAAGAAACAACAGTTTATGAGTATGAAATATTAGCGACTCGTATTCGAGAATTAGCTTATTTAAATCGTGGTATTCGTATTACGATTCAAGATGAGCGCGGTGATGAATTACGTTCTGATACGTTCCACTTCGAAGGTGGTATTCGAGAATATGTAGAGCATTTAAATAATTCAAAAGAACCGATTCATGATCCTATTGATCTTAGAGGCGAAAAGGATGGAATTTCGGTTGAGATTGCTATGCAATATAATGCTGGTTTCTCATCAACTATTTACTCCTTTGCAAATAACATTAATACTTATGAAGGCGGTACACATGAATCAGGATTTAAGACAGCACTGACTCGTGTGATTAATGATTATGCACGTAAAAATGGGATGTTGAAAGATTCAGATGCTAATCTTACAGGTGAAGATGTTCGTGAAGGGTTAACAGCAATCGTTTCAATTAAACACCCTGATCCACAATTTGAAGGGCAAACAAAAACAAAATTAGGAAACTCAGAAGTAAGTTCGATTACGAATTCATTATTCTCTGAGGGCTTTGAACGTTTTATGTTAGAAAACCCATCTGTTGCTCGCAAAATTATTGAAAAAGGTTTAATGGCTGCTCGTGCGCGGGTTGCGGCAAAAAAAGCACGCGAATTTACACGTCGTAAATCCGCATTAGAAGTATCCAGCTTGCCTGGTAAATTAGCTGATTGTACTTCAACAAACCCTGCTGAATCTGAAATTTACATCGTTGAGGGAGACTCTGCGGGCGGTTCAGCAAAATCGGGTCGTGACCGTTATTTCCAAGCTATTTTGCCATTGCGCGGTAAAATTTTGAACGTTGAAAAAGCAAACTTGAATCGTATTTTATCGAATGCGGAAATTCGTGCAATGATTACTGCCTTTGGTACTGGTATTGGAGAAGAGTTCGATTTAGAAAAAGCACGTTATCATAAAATTGTTATTATGACCGATGCCGACGTAGATGGAGCACATATTCGAATCTTATTACTAACATTCTTCTTCCGTTTCATGCGTCCATTAATCGAGGCTGGATATGTATATGCAGCTCAACCACCACTTTATCAAGTAAAGCAAGGTAAACATGTGGAGTACTGTTATTCGGATGAACAATTACAAGAAATATTAAATCGTTTACCAAGTATGCCTAAACCAGTAGTTCAACGTTACAAAGGTTTAGGTGAAATGAATGCGGAACAACTTTGGGAAACAACAATGGATCCAGAACATCGCACATTGCTACAAGTTGAATTAGATGATGCGATGAAAGCAGATAAAATATTCGAGCAATTAATGGGTGATGAGGTAGAGCCTCGTAGACAATTTATCGAAGAAAATGCAGTTTATGTCCAAAACTTAGACATATAAGTTTCTTTTGAAAGGAGGCACTTCAAATGTCTGAAATTGAACACTCAGGTGTAAAGGGAATTAAAATTAGTGAAGAAGTAGAAAAATCATTTTTAAGTTATGCAATGAGCGTTATCGTATCCCGAGCATTGCCTGATGTAAGAGATGGTTTAAAACCTGTACATCGTCGTATTTTATATGGCATGCATGAATTAGGAAACTATTCAGATAAACCGTACAAAAAATCTGCCCGTATTGTAGGGGATGTTATGGGGAAATACCATCCACATGGTGACTCTTCTATCTACGATGCCATGGTTCGTATGGCGCAAGATTTCAGTTACCGATACATGTTAGTAGATGGCCACGGTAATTTCGGATCTGTTGATGGTGATGGCGCTGCCGCAATGCGTTATACAGAATCTCGTATGTCGAAAATTGCGATGGAAATGCTACGCGACATCAATAAAGATACAATAGACTATCAAGACAACTATGATGGTAACGAAAAAGAGCCAATCGTTTTACCATCGCGTATCCCAAATTTATTATTAAATGGTGCATCCGGTATCGCAGTTGGGATGGCAACAAATATTCCACCACATCAATTAGGGGAAATAATAGACGGTGTCATTGCTTTATCAGAAAACCCTGCGATTACAACTGATGAACTAATGCAATATATTCCTGGTCCAGATTTCCCAACTGGCGGTTTAATACTTGGTCGAAGTGGTATTCGCCGTGCTTATGAAACTGGTCGCGGTTCAATTGTTGTTCGAGCTAAAGTAGAAATCGAGCAAAGTTCGAATGGTAAGGAAACGATTATCGTTAATGAATTACCTTACCAAGTAAATAAAGCTAAATTAATTGAAAAGATTGCCGAATTAGTTCGTGATAAACGAATCGATGGTATTACAAATTTACGAGACGAGTCTGACCGTCGAGGAATGCGTATTGTTATTGAGGTGCGAAGAGATGCTAATGCGAATGTTGTATTAAACAATTTATATAAAAATACAGCAATGCAATCAAACTTTGGTGTAAATATGCTCGCTTTAGTTGATGGCCAACCGAAAGTATTAAGCTTAAAAGAAGTATTGCATTATTATTTAGAGCACCAAAAAGTTGTTATTACACGTCGTACGCAATTCGAATTAAGAAAAGCTGAAGATCGTGCACATATTTTAGAAGGTTTACGTATTGCACTTGATCATATTGATGAAATTATTAGCATTATCCGTTCTTCACGTACTGGTGAAGAAGCAAAGCCAATTTTAATGGAACGCTTTAGTTTAACTGATCGACAAGCACAAGCAATTTTAGATATGCGTCTTGTACGTTTAAGTGGACTAGAACGTGAAAAAATTGAAAATGAGTATCAAGAACTTCAAGTGTTAATTGCTAAATTAAAAGCAATTTTAGCAGATGAAGGAAAAGTGTTAGAAATTATTCGCACTGAAATGTTAGAAATCAAAGATAGATATAATGACACACGCCGAACTGAAATTACAATGGGCGGCATGGAAATGATTGAAGATGAAGATTTAATTCCACAGGAAGACTCTGTTATTACACTTACCCATAATGGTTACATAAAGAGACTTGCTTCTAACACGTATCGTAGTCAAAAACGTGGTGGACGTGGTGTTCAAGGAATGGGTACAAATGAAGATGATTTCGTTGAACATTTATTATTCACTTCAACTCATGATACAATTTTATTCTTTACATCTAAGGGTAAAGTATACCGTTCAAAAGGATATGAAATTCCCGAGTATGGTCGTACAGCTAAAGGTTTACCAATTGTTAACTTGTTAAGTTTAGAAAAAGAAGAAAAAGTAACGGCTATGATTCCTGTTGATGAATTTAAAGAGGATGCTTATTTCATCTTTACAACGAAAACAGGTATTACTAAACGTACACAACTTTCTCAATTTGCAAACATTCGAACTAACGGATTAATTGCAATTAGTTTACATGATGAAGATGATTTAATTTCTGTACGTTTAACAGATGGAACAAAAGAAGTTATCATTGGTACTCATGACGGAATGCTTATTCGCTTTAAAGAAGAGGAAATTCGTTCGATGGGACGTTCTGCTACAGGTGTAAGAGGTATCAAGCTTCGCCAAGGTGACTATGTAGTTGGAATGGAAATTATCGAACCTGGTCAAGAAATTTTAGTTGTTACAGAAAAAGGTTATGGTAAACGAACACCAGAATCTGAATACCGTTTACAAAGTCGTGGTGGAGTTGGAATTAAAACAATTCAAATTACAGATAAAAATGGTCCAATGTGCGCGGTGAAAACAGTCGATGGTACGGAAGATGTAATGTTGATTACAATTAATGGTATGTTAATTCGAATGGACGTTAATGATATTTCCGTTATTGGGCGTAGTACACAAGGGGTACGTTTAATTCGACTAGCGGATGATGAAACTGTTGCAACTGTAGCTCGTGTTAAGAAAGATGAAGAAGATACAGAGGAAGCAGATGAGTTAGAAACCGTAGAACTTTCAAATAATGAGGATAATGATTCATATGAATCTGAAAATGAATAATTATTAAATTTTTAAACCAGAGACATGTAATATTACAGTTTCTGGTTTTTTTAATCAAGAGGTTTTTATAAAATATATATAGTATAATTTTACATAAAAGTGATTTTTGAAAAAAATTTATTCGATACAATAATCATACTAATATTAAACGGAAAGGGGTTTTTGAATGGAATCTACATATGTTAGCATCAATGATCTTCGTGTTGGAAAAATTGTGGCAGAGGATATTTATGCAAATACACAATATCCAATCGTATATAAGAATACAAAAGTATCGCCAGAACTCTTACATGTATTCAAAGCCTTTCATATTTTTAAAGTTCCTGTTTATATTGATAGAGAAGTAGAAAAAAGTATTGACCAAAGTGAAGAAGTTACTAGTGAAGATATTCAAATGTATATCCCAGAATCATCATATTCTTTTGAGAATAACTATCGATCAGCTGTTCAAGAATTTAAAAAACTATTTATAGGGTGGGAAGCTGGTTCAAAAATTGATATTACAAAGATTCGAGAAATTATTTTACCGTTAGTTAACAAAATAATCGAGGATCGTTCAATTATTTTTGAACTTAATAATTATTCAAACCCAAAGGATTATTTATATCATCATTGTATAGCAACTGGATTAATTTCTGCGGTACTAACTCAAAAATTAGGATATGAACGTGGGTATGTATTCCAAATGGCAATTGCCGGGGCATTAGCTGATTGTGGGATGGCTAAAATACCAGCTCGTATAAGAGAAAAAAGAGAACCGCTAAATCAATTGGAATTTATAGAAATACGAAAGCATCCTCTGTACAGTTTTCAAATGGTTAAAAGTTTACCTGCTATTAAGGAAGAAATGAAAATAGCAATTTACCAACATCATGAACGTTTAGATGGAAGCGGATATGTAGATGGCGCTAAAATAGGGAAGATTTCTCTATTTTCTCAAATCATCGCTATTGCAGATACTTTTCATGCGATGACAAGCGAACGTCTTTATCGTTCAAAAGAATCTCCATTTAAAGTAATTGAAATGATAAAGGAATCTGAATTCGGTAAATTTAATATAAAAGTTGTACAGGCACTTATTGAAAATGTAGCAAGCCTACCAATCGGTACAAAAATTGAATTATCTAATTTAGAACGAGGAGAGATTATGTTCCTAAATAGTTTTTCACCTACCCGTCCTTTAGTGAAATTATCAGCTACAGGTGAAATAATTGATTTAGAAAAAAATCGTAGCTTTTATATTTCTCGAGTTATTACTAACGATGAATAAGTGAATAGAGTGTAAATTACACTTATTTAATTAAATAAATGCGTGTTTAGAGGGTTTTCCTTTAGCACGTTTTTCTTTTTTAGTAAATAAATATTTTATCTGTAATGATCCTTTCATACGGTTAGTTCACAGTTAGTTAACCCCACTTACCGAAATTAAATATATTAGTGAACCTTATAAAGGCTCCGTAATGAACTGGAGTATCGATAATGAATAAAGATAATATTTATATTTGTATCTTCATAAATAATCACCTATGCTACTAAGCTAATAAAGCTGAACTTACTTAAATTAAGAAGTTTACTATTCGAAATAATACCTAACAATGAGCAAATTTCTTTCAAATAATTACCATAAAACAAAATAAAAAGACAGAACGCTTCCGTTTGGATAGAATGAAAGTTCCTACACAACCATTCACCAAAGGAGCGTCTGTCTGATGAATAGATTATCACATCACACAC
>JAEXYZ010000046.1 GCA_023405135.1 Bacillota bacterium
TTGTATTTCGCAATTGAAATGTGAGCCACATCGCAACTGAAAAAATGAGCCATTTTCATGGACAAGATAAACTTAGAAGTATGTTTATTGGTAGGCTTTACATGGAGCCTCTGCGGGCATGATTCGCGCATAAAGGGCGTAGTAACAAGGATTTAACGCCCGGAAAAGGGTATCATGCCCGCCACTCCAAATAAAGCCGAGGTGTTCGTCTGGAAAAGACAGAGTATGTTAAGTGGCTCACTGGCTCAATTAACAAGTGGTTCAATATTCGGTTGCGATATACATACCTTTAAAATTTCTATAAATTAAAACCTTTACATTTGTTATCCACAAAGCGAAATTTTATAATTTCCTGGTGTATGAACTTCCCATTGATTCTTCTAATGTTTTATTGAAATCTTACCCATAAAAATAACCTATCCGTAAGAAATTAGGCTCGGATAGGTTTCGCTACTCCTTGAAGGGATTTGCTATTATGTTTAACTGCTTGGTGTACTAGCATCAAGCAGTCTATTTAATTTACTCAATATATACCTACTTTTTCGTAGTTTTACAAAGAAAAATTTCTATTCCATTAGTAGGTTTTCGCTTAGCAAGATATTATATGGCTATGAAATAGTCTCAATATGCTTTTGTAGAACTTCGCACGAATGATTGAAAGCTTTCATTTCATCATCTGTTAAGTTTAATTCAACTATTCCCTCTACACCACTCTTGCCTATAATAGCTGGAACACTTGTATATAAATCTGTTTGACCATATTGCCCTGTTAATTGAGTACTGACTGGAATAACCTGTTTTTCATCGTGGAAAATACAATGAACAAGTCTTGCTAATGCAGAGGCAATGCCATATTCTGTTGCACCTTTCCCCATAAACGTCTTCCATCCTGCTTTCACTACTTCTTGTAGTACTGCCTCATGGTCTAGTGCAAAGCGGGAATCATGTTGTGCCAATTCAAGTATTGGCTTTCCATTAATCGTAATATGAGACCAAGGTATCATTTGAGAATCCCCATGTTCTCCCATTGTATAACCGATAACTGACTTATGATCAATTCCTGTTTCCCGCGCAATTACCGCACGAAGTCTTGCGCTGTCTAAGCAAGTTCCCGTTCCGATAACACGATGACTATCAAAGCCAGACAACTTTTGAACCTGGCGCGTAATAATATCACATGGATTTGAAATAACAATAAAAATTCCATTAAAACCTGCTGATACAACTTCTTCTACAAAACTATTCACAACAGCAACATTTTGTTTTAACTCAGATAGACGATTTTGATCTTGTGTAATGCCCCCTGCACTAATAACGACAATATCGCAGTTTGCTAAGTCACTATATTCCCCAGTTTTTATTGTCACTCTATGGGGAAAATGTGCAACACTATCGACTAAATCCTGCTGCTCTGAAATTATTTTTTGTTTATTAATATCTACTAAAATTAATTCATCCACAATTCCTTGTACTGCAAGACTATATGCACAATGCGCTCCAACATGTCCAACACCAATTATTCCAACACTTCTTAATTTAATTCCCATCATTTCACCCTTCCACCGCACAGTTGAATATAAATTCACTATTATGTATTAATATATATTCTATAGTAGATGGGAAATGGTGTAAACTCTTTATTAATACAAATTATGCCCTATTTCAATGGGATCTCAACTATTGCGTTAACCTTTCCTTTATCAGTTGAGCAGATTAAAATGCTACCATTATATTCATGGACGATTTGTTGTACAATAAATAATCCTTGCCCTCTTATTTTCCCAGGTTCAGCCTCTTTCGTTGAGTATCCTTGTGTAAAAACTAATTCATTGTCTAGTTTTTGTAATGTTGTATTTATAATTTTAAATACATATTTCGTATCATCCGCGTAACAATTAATCGATATTTCCCTTTTTCCTTCAGGCAATTCATTTACCGCATCGATGGCATTATCAATTAAATTAGAAATAATTTTAATTAAGTCCATTGTTTTTATTTTATCGAATGCATTTGGTGAAATTTTAACATCCATATCAATTAGATTATTTTGAGCAACTAATTTTTTTGATTGCAACAAAATTGCAAGACCTGGATGTTCAACATTTAGTTTAATAGCTTCAATTACTTGTACTTCTTTTGAAAGAGAAGTTACATAGTGCAATGCTTTATTTGTTTCACCAATCATGAGTAGCCCATGAATAACTTGTATATGATTAATAAAATCATGTCTTAATGAAGATACAGAAGCGATTAATGATTTTATTTCTGTTTGGTATGTATTCTCTGTATCTCCTACCTCTTTTAAATACCATCTTTGCAATAAATAAAAAGATGCAATGACAACAACGATGAAAAAACCACAAAATAAAAAGATTATAATATTATTTTCCATCACTGCTGCCTCGATTTCATGAAGAGTATCTACACTAGTATCGATTGCTAAAAAACCTATAACATTCCCTTTTTCATCCTTGATTGGTGCTCCAACAGATACATATGTACCATACTTAGGATCTTCAATTAAATCCGTAACATAAGATTCCCCTTCAAAATATGCCCTTTTTATTAAATCCTCAGGTACAATAGCTGGAGCACCAATTATAGAATCTAAATTTTGTGCCGCTCCAACGACCATCGTGTTAGCTTCTTTCGGACTATTAATCTCAAGTGTATATACATAAAGTGCCCCCAATTTCTCCCTTGCATCATTCAAATAGTTTTTAATGTCACTATAATGTTCATTAACATTTGGATTGCTTAGGAAATTTTTATATGTATTAATATCTAAATTCGATGCAATGGATTCCGCAGCTTCTAAGCTTTGATTAGCAATCGTTTCTTGCACAGTTATTTTCATTCTGATCGCCATCGTATAGACACTTAAACTTGTAAAGAACAACAATAATGAGGCAGATAAAACTAAAACTAGTTTTAGTTTACGCTTTTTCATAAAAATTTACTTCCTTACCTTATTTTATACCTAATTAAAACCACTTTAATTACCTAGTAATAAAGTTCCATACAAACATTGTATACTATTTTCCCTCCAATAATAATGAATATTTCATTACTATAAAAAGAGGCTAAAGGAAAATCCTTTAGCCCCACCATCTCAATGTTTTTGAACAGCTGTCAAATATATACCTAATGCCATGCAGATCGTTCACTAACCGTCTTTTCTTTATTAGGTTCGAACTTATTACCGGACTGGTCTATATAGTTATTTGCATTTTCTAAAGTTGCATCAGTGACAAATTCAGAAGCAAACTCCTCATTACTGTTTTTAGAACGATATTGTTGATTATCCGCTCTACTAACATTTCCTTTCTCATCGAAAGCATAATTCAATCCAGTATTGTTCTTATCTACATTTGACATAGCTATCCTCCCATTGATTTGTCTTTGAACAGTAAAGAAAAGTTTCCATACCATTTCTTTATTGTTCAAAATGTAGTTTATCCATTTTAAGTATTTTTATTTTGAAAATAACTATAATCCGTATTCCTTACTTTCTTTGTATAATTTCTATTTACAATTATTATCAAAAAATTTCCACTAAGTAAATTTTATGTAAAGTACTCATAGATGAACGCTTATTCTTCATATAAGCACCGTCCCTATTTTTACAATAACTTCAAAAACCTTTACATCAGCCAATTCAATAAATTTACAATTCATCTGTACAATTACCTTTGGATATGAAAGTGAGGTGCTCAAGTTGAAAATTGATTTGCATATGCATACGTCTTGTTCAGATGGAGAAATGACACCAAATGAAATATTACAGCTCGGAGTTAGCCAGCAGCTCGATATCATGTCAATCGCTGATCACGATACATTGGATGCATATGATGAATTTGCAAAAAGTCCATTAACAGCATCAACAAAATTAGTCGTAGGGATGGAGTTTAATACAGATGGACCAAATGGAGAACTGCATATTCTTGGATTTGGCTTAAACCCAACATATGCGCCTCTAAGGCAATACTGTACATTTCGCAAAAACGAACGAATTAGCTGGAGCAAAACAATTGTTCAAAAGCTTCAACAATTAGGCTATGTAATTGAATGGGAAAACTGTTTTCATCGTGCAAAAGGTGACATTATTGTACGCACTCACATTGCCGATGAGTTAGTAGCAATTGGCGCATTTCCAACACCTAAACTCGCCTTTGAAGCACTACTTGTAAAAGGCGCCCCTGCATATGTCGAACGTGATGGCAAAACATCTAAGGAAGCAATTGACTTAATCCATGAAGCGGGAGGTCTTGCCTTTTTAGCACATCCAGGAATCTACAAATTTAACTTCCGATTTGAAAATGTTTTAAAAGAAGGAATCGACGGCATTGAAGTTTTTTATACCTTACACAATAAGCAAGACATTCACTATTGGTACGAGGTAGCACAACAATACGATTTATATATGAGCGTAGGAAGTGACTTTCATGGTTTTACCTCAAAAAACTCTCGAATGATTGGCAGCGTACCCTTTGAAGAAAAAGAGTTAATGAAATGGATTCCTCAACTTTTAGAAAAGAAGGTACTACTATGAATTTATTTGCATCATCTACCCTCTTTTGGGGGCATTCCTTTGAACATATTTGCAAAAAGGTAAAGGCAGAAAATTTAAAAGGAATTGAAATTTGGGTTGAGCAATTACAATTTCAAGCTTGGAATTTAGACGACATTTGTAGCTTATTACAATCCTATAAATTACAAGCAACAATTCACGCAAATAGTTGGGATTTAAATCTTTGTTCTCTTAATGCAGGAATTCGCAATCAATCCATTCGTGAAATTGAAAATTCGTTATTTATTGCAAAGAAGTTATGTATCCCTTCAATTACAGTGCATCCTGGAAAATTAACTGTTACCGGTCGTTGGGAACAAATTCATAAAACTATTATGCTGCGTGTACTAGATGACCTTTCGTATTTAGCAGAAAAATATGATGTAAACATCTCTTTAGAATTAATGGAGCCTGCATCAAAAGAAATTTATTGCAAAGCTCCTCAAGTAAATGAGTTATTGGCTTTTACAGGCAATCGTATTCACACAACATTTGATATTGCACATATCCCTTTCCACCTTTCAATTAAAGAAGAACTTAAATTATTAAATAAAGTCGATAAAATTCATATCAGCGACTCAGCGAAGACAATTTACCACGTCCCCCTTGGTAAAGGTGAGTTGCAACTGGATACATCGTTGTGGGAAACAATTAACTCTTTAAATGTCCCCGTAGTATTGGAAGGACTTGATACATCAATTGATCATTCATTTTTCTATGATCACCTAAAGTATTTCCAAACGAATTCCCTACTACAACTAAAGGAGTTACTTAAATGAACTTTTTAGTGACAAATGATGACGGTATATTTGCACCAGGGGTTAAAGCGTTAGTTGACGTATTAACGAACTTCGGGAAGGTATTCGTAGTTTGCCCAGATGTTGAAAATAGTGCTATTAGTCATTCAATTACATTGCGACGACCAATTTCAGTAACTGAATTAAGTATATTTGATTCAAATCAGGTTACTTCTTGGAGTATATCTGGCACACCGTCTGATTGTGTTAAGTTAGCCCTCGAAGTGTTAATTAAAGAGCCAATTGATATTGTTTTTTCAGGAATAAATATGGGTTCAAATATAGGAAGAGATGTCTTTTATTCTGGAACAATTAGCGCAGCACTTGAAGCTCAGTTGTTTAATTTACCATCTATTGCTCTTTCATTAGATTCTTATAATCCACAGGAAACGAATTTTACAAATTGTAAAAAATGGCTGTTTCAGTTTTTGCGTGAAATTTTGAAGAAACCATTGAATAACAAAGTGTTGTTAAACGTTAATTTTCCATATGTAAAGCTAGATAAGTTTAAAGGGTTTAAAATTGCAAATTTAGATTTCTCTGTAGAACGATACAAACATGTCACAATTGATGACTCTTTTGGTCAAATATTTTATTGGCTTAAAGATTGTCGTTCAACCATTACGAGTGACTTTATCGATCATGATTTTATGCTTATTAAACAAGGTTATGCCACGATTACACCTATTCAATATAGCTTCACAGCAAATGACTTAATTGACAGTTATAAAAATGAGCTATTTCAAAACAAAGGAGAGAATTAAAATGAACTTTAAAAAAATTTGGATGCTACCAACTTCGGCGGTTCTTGCATTAAGCTTAGCTGCTTGTGGATCAACACAAACGAATGAACAAACGGAGTCAGATTCGAATACAGCTCCCCCTTCCGCAGCAAATGAAATTGAAGGAACTGTTTCATTTTACACTTCACAACCAGAAACAGATGCAACTGCATTAGTCGAAGAGTTTAATAAGCTTTATCCAGATGTAAAAGTGAATACTTTCCGCTCTGGTACAGAGGAAGTAATCGGTAAAATTTTAGCAGAAAATGAAGCCAAGGATGTACAAGCTGATGTATTATTAGTTGCTGATGAAGTAACATTCGAGAACTTAAAAAGTAAAGACTTATTAGAATCTTATGAATCCCCTGAGCTAGAGTTTATTCCAGAACAATATATCGATGAAGATAAAATGTATGTTGGGACAAAAATTATGGCTACCGTTTTAGCTTATAATACTGAATTAGTTGAAAAGGCTCCTACTTCATGGGCTGATTTAACTGATGCTTCAACTAATAGTAAAACGATTATGCCTAGTCCCCTATATTCTGGAGCTGCTGCTTATAACTTAGGTATATTTACTCGTACGGAAAGTTTAGGTTGGGATTTTTATGAGAAGTTAAAAGCAAATGGTGTAACAGTTGGACAAGGAAATGGTACTGCTTTACAAGGAATCCAAGCAGGTGACCAATCTTATGCAATCATTGTAGATTACTTAGTAACAAACGCTAAAAAAGATGGATCTCCACTTGAACTAGTTTACCCTCAAGAAGGAGTACCTGTTATAACAGAACCGATTGCATTAATGAAAGATGCTGAAAATCCAGAGGCAGCCCAAGCATTTATTGATTTTGTACTATCTAAGGAAGGTCAAGAATTAGCTGCTAGTTTAGGCTATGCACCAATTCGTACTGATGTTGAAGCTCCTAATGGTCTTAAAAGTGTAAGTGAACTGAATGTTTTAAGTGCAGATGTTTCAGAGCTTTATACAAATCGTGAGCAAGATAAAGAACAATTCAAAGTGATGTTTGGAGAGTAAAAAATGACAGGAAATTCATTTAATGATGAAACATTGGACCGCTTTAAGTCATTAAATACAAAGAAAAAAAGCAGTGAATTGTTTTCACTGCTTTTTAAGAATAAAAATATATTTATAAGCTTACTTATCATTTTATTTGTTTTCATACTTCCGGTTATTCGACTATTTTTAATGAGCTTTCAAGTGAATGGCTCATTTTCCTTTGAAAATTATACGAATATTTTAAATGAAAAATTTACATGGACGGTTTTAAAAAACACTTTTCTTATTGTAACTGGTTCAACTGCTATCTCACTTATAGTTGGCGTAGCTTTAGCTTGGATAATAGCTTATACAAATATCCGTTTAAAACAATGGATGCAGTTGTTTATTTTACTTCCTTTTGTTATACCTTCTTATATTGTTACGATTGCTTGGACCCAATTTGTCGGGAACATTAAAGCTGTTGAAATTAATCTTTACTCAATAGGCGGTATTATTTTTATTCTTGGCATCTCCCATTACCCACTTGTTTATTTGTTTACAGTAAATGTGCTGAAAAAAATTCCACGTGAGTTAGAATGGGCGGTAAGAGCTTCAGGTGGTGGACAATTTAAAGCCTTTTTAAATGTTACTTTACCTTTAGCATTACCGGGTATTGTTGGAGGTGGCATGATTGCATTTTTATCAAACTTAGATAATTTTGGTATCCCAGCTTTTTTAGGAATTCCATCAAATATAACAATTTTAAG
This sequence comes from Bacillota bacterium, assembly GCA_023405135.1. Classification (GTDB taxonomy): domain Bacteria; phylum Bacillota; class Bacilli; order Bacillales_A; family Planococcaceae; genus Ureibacillus. The sequence continues at coordinate 7,917 of JAEXYZ010000046.1, forward strand.
TACTGCCATTTACCAAGAAGTAATTGGTTTTGGAGAGAATGCTTTTTCACGGGCTGCAACATTTTCCGTTTTACTCGCCATTTTCGCACTACTTGCAACTGCTATTCAGTGGTTTCTATTGCGTAAATCCAAAGTAACGGAAACTGCTGCTACTGATCATTCACCACGCTTATATTTAGGTAAATCACGTCCATTTGTGGAATTTATTATATGGCTCTTTATCATTGGCGTAAGTATCGTTCCATTATTATCGATGGTAAAAACATCCTTGTTAAAAGTGTATGGCCTACCATTTACATTTAATAATATTACTCTTCATAACTTTAATTATCTTTTATATGATTACGATAAAGTAGCTTCTGCATTACTGAACAGTTTAAAGCTTGCAGGTCTAACTACGATTATATGTCTTATAGTTGGAACGCTTGTTGCTTATTTTAGAATTCGCAAACCGTCCTTTTTAACAAAAATGTTAGAAGTTTCGATAAGTATTCCTTATACGTTACCAGGAATGGTGTTAGCTTTAGCGATGATTTTCGCATGGATGCAACCTATCCCCGGATGGAATCCTGGAATATATGGTTCAATATGGATTCTCTTAATTGCGTATGTAACACGTTTTATGATTTTACAAGTACGTGGTAGTTCCTCTGCTTTTACACAAATTTCAGTAGATTTAGAGGAAGCTGCTCATATATCAGGTGCTAATACGTGGAATAAGTGGAGATATATTTTATTGCCCCTTATATTGCCTAGCGTTTTAAGTGGAAGTATTTTAGTGCTTTTAACAACATTAACTGAACTAACGATTTCCTCTCTCCTTTGGTCATCTGGTTCAGAAACAATAGGTGTTATCATTTTCAACTTTGAACAGGCTGGTTACACTACTTATTCAACTGCTTTTTCTGTCATTACTCTTTTATTTATGGGCATTTTAGCTGCCCTTGTGTATAGCATTATTTATATTTGGCAAAGGAGTATAAAGGCTTCATGAAAACTGAACTTATACAAATAAAAAAGCAATTTGGTTCTTTCCAGGCATTAAAGGGAATTGATTTAACGATTGAAGATGGTGAATTTGTTGCTATAGTTGGTCCATCAGGTTGCGGAAAAACAACGTTGCTACGTTTACTCGCTGGCTTTGAGTCACCGAGCGATGGTCAACTATTAATGAATCATGAAATTGTTGCATCTAAAAATGGCTGTTTACCTCCAGAAAGACGGAACATCGGACTTGTTTTCCAATCCTTTGCTTTATGGCCACATATGAAAGTAAAGGAACAAGTAATGTTTCCATTGAAGCATCACCGCTTTGTCAAACCGGAAATTAAGAAAAATAGTGATGCTCGTGTAAATGAAATGTTAAATATTGTTGGTTTAAGTCATTTAGCGGATCGCATGCCAAGTGAATTGTCTGGTGGGCAAAAACAGCGTGTTGCCATAGCCCGTGCACTAAGCGCTTCCCCTTCATTACTTTTAATGGATGAACCTTTAAGTAGTCTTGATGCAAAGCTTCGAGTTGAGCTTCGAAATGAAATTCAATTAATTCATCAAAAAATAAAAACATCTATTGTTTATGTAACACATGATCAAAGTGAGGCATTAGCGATGGCTGATAAAATTGTCGTAATGAAAGATGGCTTAATTGAACAAGTTGGAACACCAGAGGAGATTTATTTCTATCCACAAACAGAATTTGTCGCTTCATTTATTAGTAAGGCAAATTTAATCGAGGGCTATTGGAACGGAGATTATTTCACCCCTAGTCAAGCCCCATCAAGTCATTGGTATTACCCAAACATTGGTTATTCTTTTAAGCAATCCGGGTTATGTCCAATCAGACCTGAACAATTACAATTATCAAAGGATGATAATGGGCTTTGCGGGGAAGTGAAAAATCTATTATTTCAAGGACGTGAAGTGTCTTGTATTGTGACAGTAGGTGGAAGGGAAATTCATTTCGTTACAGACATTCACTCTCATCTTAAAATTGGAGATCGAGTTACTTTAAATGTTATTAATTAAAATTGAAAGGTCGGCTAACAATCTAAAGTTAACCGACCTCTTCCTTTATATAAGCCTCGAATATTTCAGTGTATCATTAGCACTTTCATTCCTTCATTTTAACAGGTTTCCCTACTCATATTAAATGATGAAAGCGTTAACCTTCATATCTTTCCACAATATCTTTAGCTAAATTATAAAATGCATCATATTGACCATCATAGCCCCATTTTTGTTTAAATGTTGCATGTTGAATGGTGTAATCTGCTGCACTCGCCATTTGATTATCCTCTTTAAATATCGCATTAAACAATGGAACCTCGATTGCATTTAGTAATCTTTCAAAAGTATTTTTATGAATCTTTGAGTTTTCTTTGAACTTCGTTATTACAATACCTAAAGTTTCAATTTTCATATCCATATTTTTAGCAAACTCATTAATGCGATTTATTATTTGGGGAATGCCGTATGTAGAAAGAATATCAGGGATTGTAGGAATTATATAGCCATTTGCAATGCGGAGACCGTTGAGAGTAATAATGCCAAGGTTGGGTGGACAGTCTATTAAAATATAATCGTAATTAAATTTAATAGGTCGAATTGCTTTTTTTAATATTTCAATTGGGTTATTCGTGTAAAATGGTCCCGTTGGCATTTTTGCTAAAACATCTTGAATATTAATAAGATCCAAACTTGATGGAATTAAATCTAAGTTTTTAACCGAAGCAATGTTTGATACATTTTTTTGAAGTGTTTTTTCTAAAATAAATTTTGTATCGTCTGGTTCTAATGCCCCTTCAAAAAGCGTCGCTAATGTATACCCCTGTTCATTTAGTTTTTTCCAAGCTTGTTCGCCTATTAACATCGTAGTTGCATTCGTTTGTGGATCGAGGTCGATGAGTAAAACCTTCTTCTTAAATTCTGACGTTAACATTTCTGCAAGTCCAACAGTTGTTGTTGTCTTCGCTACACCTCCTTTAAGATTTATCGTTGGTATTACAATTCCCAAACATTACACCCCTTTCACCTTTAGCATGCCTTATCATAAAGTATGTTTAGTTTGACCTTAACATTATCAAATAATGAGTTTTTACATATTCACACATAGCTCGTAAAAAAGAACATTTCTCGGGAAATAATTTGGAAAATTGTATTAGAAAACGTCGAAACGTGTGGGGTGAAATTGCACAAAATTTTCAGAATTGTTTGTGTACCTGGTACGCAAACTATTCTGAATTGTTTGTGTACCTGGTACATGAGAAAAATACATGAGAATACATGAGAAGAGACGAGTTTTCTGGAGGCTTTTGGGGTTGATTCAAAATACTCGATTTCCTTTGCAGTATGTTGCAACAACTTGATAGTTGAATTTGTAATTTTCATATATCGACTCTTTGTGTTTAGCATACATGTTATCTTTCGTCACAACAAAAGATGTTTCTTCAACGATTGCAAAATCAGCATCAAAACCGATTGCTATATTCCCTTTATTCTCTATTCCAAAGCGAGCCGCTGGAGCTTGTGCTGTTAGTTTTGCAACAGCAGTTAACGGAAGCTGATAGTTCTTTGCTATTTCTAACATAGAAAGTAACGTAAATTGTCCTCCGCTAATTCCTCCCCATGCTTCAAAGAAATTAACTTTAGATAAGTCCTTTAATTCTGGTGAACAAGGAGAATGATCTGAAGTAATAAAATCAATTTTTCCTTCTACAACTAAATCTATCAACTTTTGTTGAACATTCGGATCTCGTAAAGGAGGAGCACATTTTGCGAAAACCCCATGTGTCTCGAATGCTTCATCATTAAATAATAAATAGTGTGCACATGTTTCAAGTGACACATCAAGCCCTCGATTCTTCGCTTCATTTATAATATACACAGCCTCAGGACTACTAATATGAACAAAATGCAAAGCACAACCTGTAACTTCAGCATAAGCAAGTGCTCGTTGTACCGCTTCTACTTCAGCAGCAATCGGCCGAGTTTCACAGTAATCTTTTGGCTCAAGTTTCCCATCCATAATCTTTTGCTTGGCAAGAAAAGACGTCATTTCATCACTTTCTGCATGCAGGGCTAAAATTTTTCCAAGACGATTAATCTCCTTCATACCCGAAAGAAGCGCCATATTGTCTACTGACTGAAAAGGCTCAAATCCAGAGTTTGAAATAAATGCTTTAAACCCAATTACACCACGCTCAGCTAAACCTTCTAATTCATTAATATTTTCCGGAACTAAGCCACCCCAAAAACGATAATCAATGATAGATTTTTCGGCTGATAATTCCTCTTTCAATTGTAAAGACTGTACATCTATTGTTGGTGGATTACTATTAAGAGGCATGTCGAAATATAAAGTTGCACCTCCTGCAGCAAGCATTTTTGATCCTGTTTCAATCCCTTCCCACTCCACATTTCCTGGTTCATTAAAGTGGACGTGGGCATCAATTGCTCCAGGCAGCACAATTTTGTTGTACAATTCAACAGTTGGTGCTCCCTCACTTTCAATATTTGGAGCAATTTTAACAATTACTCCATCCTTCACGGCGATATCACATATCGTAACTTGATGAGGCTCTACTACTGTTCCACCTTTTAATAGTAAATCAAAGCTCATACTTTACCCCTCCTTAACCGCAATGAAGGAAGGTGCCCCGTAGTAATCTAATGCTGCCTGTACCCCTTCTCCACGGTTTGGTTCAAAACCATTACGAATAAGAGCTGCCTCTAAAGCCTGCAAAACTGCTAATACATTTTCTTTCCGACAACTGAAACCCATCGTACCAATGCGCCAAATTTTTCCTTGGAGCGGTCCAAACGAAGAAGCAATTTCTACACCAAACTGCTCTAACATCATTTTTCTTACACTATCACCGTCAACCCCTTCTGGAATTGAGATACACGTAACAGTTGGTAGTTTACAAGATTTATGGCCAAAAATTATAAGCCCCATTGCTTCAAGACCTTTTATAAGTGCACCTTCATGGTAGCTATGACGTTCAAATCGTTCATTTAACCCTTCCTCTAAAACAATCCTTAAACCTTCACGCAGTGCATAAAGCATTGATGTTGCTTCTGTATGATGATTTAAACGTCGAGGACCCCAATAATCTTGGAGCATTGCTAAATCAAAATAGTTGCTTCGAATCATGTTCGTTCTTTTTTCTGCAAATTCTTCAGCTGTTGCAATGCCATATTCAACTTTTTTCCGTTTTTGAATAACTTCTTCAATACGATCGTTATACGTAATTGGCGCCATACCTGATGGAACAGATAAACATTTTTGAGTACCTCCAATGATTCCATCAATACACCATTCATCTACTGGGATATTTACTCCACCAATAGAAGCAACAGCGTCCACTATAAGTAAAACATCTTGCTCTCGACATGCTTTTCCGATTTTATCTAATGGTTGCATACATCCTGTAGACGTTTCACCATGAACAACCGCCACTACTTTCGGCTGTATTTCTTTCATTTTCTTTATAATATCTTGTTGGTCAAACACTTGCCCCCATTCACTTTCCATTGTGTGAACCTCGGCACCATAACGCTCACAAATTTCAACTAAAAGATGACCGAAACGACCGAATATCGGTACTAACACTTTGTCGCCTTGTTCAATACAACTCGCTAATAGTACTTCATTGCCTGAACGAGAAGTGCCATCGATTGGGAATGCCCATTGATTTTTTGTTTGAAACAACTGTCGGAGCATTTCCATTACTTCATTCATTATATTTGTAAACGCTGGATCAAATTGACCTAAAATTGGAGTACTCATTGCCTGTAATACGCGAGGATCTACTTCTACAGGACCGGGTGTCATGATAGTTCTTATAGGGGTTTGTAATTGTTTATAGTTCATCTTATTCCACTCCTTAATAAGCTAATCGATATAAATAATCCATTAAAACAGATACGCCATTTTCTAAATGCTCTGGACTTGTATATTCAAGCGGAGAATGACTAATTCCATTTTTACTCGGTACGAATAACAATGTTGTCGGTAAATGCTGACCAAACACTTGTGCATCATGACCAGCACCACTAACCATCGTTGCATATTTCACCCCTTTTGCAGCGAGCTTTTCCTTCATCGCATCATGTAAGACTACATCTAACGCTACAGGATCAATATCTGTCCACTTATCAATAGCAACTTGAATACCACTTTCTTTTGCTATTGAGCGTACAAGTTGCATTGCGTAGTCACAATATTGCTCTAAAACCTGTGATTCGTGGTGACGAACATCTAAAGTAAATTGAACATTGCCAGCAATAACGTTCGGTACATTTGGTTTTGCAACAATTTGCCCTGTCGTCACCCGCAATGAGGAGGATGTTTTTTTAGCCAATGTTGTCAGCTGACTTATAGCATTAGCTGCACAGACCATCGCATCCTTTCGTTCTGTCATTGGAGTTGTACCAGCATGATTACTTTGACCGTTTAAAAAAATTGTAAATCGCTTTTGACCAACAATATGACTAACAAGCCCAATATCTAAACAATTACTTTCAAGCACTGCCCCTTGCTCAATATGGATTTCGACAAAATGTTTAATATCCGAACGTTTTTTTGACTTATAAGCGCTTATTGGAAACCCAGCCTCTTCCATTGCTTTAATAAAAGGTATACCTTCTTTATCAGTAGTTGCCTCCACTGTTTTTAATGAATAATCAGCCATCACATTTTTCGAACCCCAATAAGTAAGTGGAAAACGACTTCCCTCTTCTTCACATAACGAAACGACTTCAATCGTTTTCTTAGGTTGACCATACCTTTCTACTAAACGCTTCACAGCAAGATAGCTTGCAAGAATTCCATAGGCACCATCATATTTGCCCCCTTGCACAACAGTATCAATATGCGAACCAGTTAATATTACGGAATCAGTTTCTTGAGTACCTTCTACTCTACCAAATAAATTCCCTACTCCATCAAAATAAACCTGCATTCCACTTTCTATCATTTTTTGCTTCAGAGCCTGCTGTGCTAACAGCCACTCTTTTGAATATATCAGCCTGGTCACACCACCATCATTTGTTGCGCCAAACGTTGCAAGCCAATCCACTAATTTTTGAATTTCATTTACACTAATTGTTGCATGAATCTCCCTCATAGGTGACATCACCTTTCTTTTATCTACGGTAGTACTATTGTAAAAAAAAGGAGTGTTGTACATCATTAGCAATTATGTTAAAAATTTTTTTGATTTTAGTTAATGTACACAAAAAGGAATATTTTTCACTGTTTTTATGTAAGTTTTTATAACACACTGTTTTTTTCAACCTATTTTATGATAGATTTTATTACATACAACGAAAAAGGAGGTCCTCTTGTGAATATTCTACAAATGTTATCCCAAAAAGAATTAGCACCGATTACTTTAGTCGCTGGAGAAACAAGTAAATATCGTCAAATCAATTCAATTACAATGATGGATGCACCAGACATCATCCCTTACTTACGGCAAAACGAGCTAATCATTACAACAGCGTATCATTTACAGAATAATCACAACTTCTTCCAAGAACTCATTCATGAAATGGCTGCAACAGGTTGTGCTGGAATTGCTATTAAGAAAAATCGTTTTTTGCACGAAATTCCACAAGACATTTTGCAACTAGCCGATCAACTTCACGTTCCATTCATAGAATTACCAGAGCATCTATCATTAGGACAAATTAATTTTTTAATGACAGAAAAAATACTACAAAGTGAAGCATCTCTTTTAACACATGCAATGGATATTCATCGTCAATTCACTTTATTAATATTAAACGGTCAAGGAATTCCTAGACTCGTTCGACAATTATCCTCTCTGATTGGTAGAGAGGTTCAATTAATCAGCCCTTTTTTACGCCCGATGTATTCTGCTCAACAGCATGTTCCAGCCTTAAATACAATTCAAAAAATGTCTAGTAACGGCTTCCAATACCCTGTTACTTTAAACAAACCTTGGACATTTTCATTATTACAAGACCTTGAAGCTTACACTTTATATCCGATTAATATCAATACCGAAAAATACTGCTATTTAATGATCAAAGGATTTATCGATGAACAAGAGATTATTACTCGTTTAACGATTGATCAGGCGATTAATGTACTTTCTTTTGCAATCATGCAGGAACAGGCACTTCAACGGCAAAAGCGAAATATACGAAATCAGCATTTCCGTGACTTTTTAGAAAACGAAGGTCATTCAACCATTGTTTTAAAAGCTATGTCCCAAGAACTTTCATTGCCATATCAACAAGTATATTTATGTATCATTGGGCATGTAACGACAAAAACCCCTTCGTATACGTTCCAACCAAATTTTACAATTGAACAAATTCATAAATTTTGTGAGGAAGCACTTCAAGCTACACGTATTCCGATTCATTCTTTCACATTAAACAACGAACTAATTTTTTTATACGAACTACACGATACAAACAGTGATTACACGTTATTTTTAACAGAACTATTTACAGAACTTGAAGGGTCTATTCACCAATACTTTGACTTGCATATGATTTTTGGTGTTAGCAATCAAACACACAATTTTTCCGAAATACAACGAGCATATAAGGAAGCCCAAAGCACTGTTGTAACGTTACGCAGTAGAAATCGAATAATTTCCTTTTATAAAAAGAAAGAAATTAACGAGTTATTACAAATGATTCCACAAACAGATTTAATGAATTATCAGCGCATGGTGTTTAAGGCCTTTTCTTCTTTACCTGAGGATGAACAAATAATTTTATTTGAAACATTAAACGAGTATTTGGAATGCCACTGTCAAATTTCAGAAACTGCAAAACGACTTTATGTACATCGAAACACTGTAATATATCGTATTGAAAAGTGCGGGAATTTATTGCAGAAAGACTTGAAGGATCCAGAAGTAACACTCCAGCTTCGATTAGCGCTTCGGATTCGAAACCATTTAATCATTGAGCAGCATGCATAACGTTCAGTTACTTTACCTAAATGGTTTTAAATAAATTAGCCACTTCAACTAAAGACAATTGACTGAATATTTTTTATTATGTAATAACTACTCACATTAAAAGTCGCTTTATCTTACGGAATCTTGGAGGGTTTATTATGAATGAACATATAAGCGCATCTAAAAAAGAAAAAATGTTAGAGACTTCTCTCGTTTCACAAGGAGGTAATTAATGATGACTACAACTACAATTTTAGAGAAATTAAATCGTTTTACCGATGAGGAGTTTGTTCAAACATTCGGAGAAATTTTCGAGCACTCTCCTTGGATTGCACAAAAAGCCTTAGAAAAACGCCCTTTCCCATCAATCAAGGAAAGCTTTACGACAATGAAGCAAATTGTAGAACAAAGTAGCGCGGAAGCTCAACTCGTACTAATTAAAGAACACCCAGAGTTAGGGAAACGAATTAAAATGAGCGAGTCTTCTGTACGCGAGCAAAGCGGTGCTGGCTTAGATTCATTAACAGCAGAAGAATATGAAGTCTTTTCACAACTAAATAAAGCATACACGGAGAAATTTGATTTTCCTTTTATTATTGCTGTAGCCGGAAAAGATAAGAATGATATTTTACTAGCAATGAAGGAACGTTTAACGTCAAACTGTGAGCAGGAATTTCAAACTGCATTACAACAAATCTATAAAATTGCAAAAATACGATTCGATGCAATCATCGAAAGTTTTAGTTGAGGAGGTTTATTTATGCCATCATTATCTACACACGTTCTCGACTTATTTCACGGCATCCCTGCCCAAAACGTACAGATCGATCTTTTTTTCCAACACGAGGACGAGCCGAAGCAACATATTAAAACCGTTGTGACAAATGCTGATGGTCGGGTAAATGAACAACTTGTGACAAATGAAACTTGGAAACAAGGTACATACGAGCTTGTTTTCCATATCGATCAATACTTCATAGAAAAATCAGTCCAGCTTCCTACCCCAAACTTTTTAACAACCGTCCCTGTTCGGTTTAATATGACAAATACCCCGTCCCATTACCACGTACCATTACTCGTTACACCTTGGGGCTATCAAGTTTATCGAGGAAGTTGATGGAGCGTCTTTTAAGGCACTCCCCTTTTTAAACCTTAAACTCCTTGTCAGATATATCACATGCATTAATCATTTCTTTAGTCAGTTCGCACAAAAATCCCTCTTAATTTTAGATAGGTCTATAAAGAATCTCACTTTTCTAAATGTTAAGATAGGTACAAATATTATGTTATAAAAAGTTACACAACTTTAAAGGAGATGTGCTAAATGAGTATAGAAAAATTAAATGAGAGAGTGCAGCAAGATCTTTCTTATATTTCTCACATCGGAACTGAGTGGGTAAAGCCGGTTACAAACGTTGAAGGACATGTTTATGATGTTGCCATCATAGGTGGTGGTCAAAGCGGATTAAGTACAGCCTTCGGATTAAAACGTGAACGGATTACAAACATCACGATATTAGATGAAAACCCAGCCGGCATTGAAGGACCATGGATTACTTACGCTCGAATGGTTACATTACGTACACCAAAGCATCTTCCGTCAATCGATTTAGGGGTGCCTTCCCTTACATTCCAATCATGGTGGATTGCTGGTCATGGTCAAGAATCATGGGATAGAATGGATAAAATTCCGCGTGAAGAATGGATGAATTATTTAAAATGGTATCGTGAAATTCTGGAATTACCTGTCCAAAATGAAATAACTGTTAATTTGATCGAGCCAATCGAGGAAAAATTATATCGACTACACTTATCAGGGAATGGTGCGAAAACAAAAACGATTCTCGCTCGCAAGGTTGTTTTAGCTACCGGCATTCAAGGTGGCGGAGAATGGCATGTACCTGAATTCATTAAAAACACCCTACCAAAATCTTTATATGCACATACTTCAGAAGTGATTGATTTTGAGGCATTAAAAGGCAAAAAAATTGGCATTCTTGGTGGTGGTGCATCAGCCTTTGATAATGCCAATTATGCCCTTTCTTTAGGAGCAAAAGAAGTGCATACTTTTGTACGTCGAAAAGAAATGGTTCGCGTTAATCCAATGCGTATCCTAGAGCAGTCTGGTATTATTGAACGCTACCATACTTTAAATGATGCTGAAAAATACGCCGCAATGGTACATTTCTTCAAATTCAATCAACCGCCTACAAACGATACATTTAACCGCGCAAGCTCATGGGATGGATTCGAGCTACACCTTGACTCACCTTGGTTAGAGGTTAAGGAAACTGAAGATGGAGTTTTAGTTCGTACACCCCATGACACTTTTATTTTTGATTATTTAATTATTAGCACAGGTCTTGTAACAGATCCTGCATTACGCCCAGAATTAAAAGCTGTTGAGCAATTTATAACACGTTGGGGTGATGTTTATAAAGCAAGTCCTGATATTGCAAATTCTTTAATTGATGCACACCCTTATTTATCACGAGGCTTTACATTTGTCCCAAATAGCGAAGAAGGAAAAAAAGCGCTGTATGGACTGTTCGCCTTCAACTACTCTGCCCTAATCAGCTGCGGTGTCTCGGCTTCTGCTTTATCTGGCATCCGATATGCAATTCCGAAGTTAGTTACAGCAATTGCCGATGAATTGTTCCAAGATGATAAAGAAGATATTTTAAAAGACTACTTCGAATACGATGTTATCGAGTTTACAGGAGATGCAAAAATCCCAACAAAATAATCGTTTCAAAAAAATCGAGCAATCCCCTCTCTAGGATTGCTCGTTTTATTTTCAACCTTAACTCAATTTATTAACTACACTTTCCTTAATTTTATTAGAAGCATTTGTAGGCTTTTTCCAAAACAATGCGATAACTACTCCTACAGCTAGTATTATAGTAGCAAAGTAGTAAGGATAATTAATATCTTCATCAAAGAGGATCCCCCCTAAAATAGGTCCACTAATGTTTGCTAAACTAGTAAACATCGAGTTCATCCCTCCAACAAAACCTTGTTCATTTCCTGCAATATTTGAAAGGTATGAAGTAACTGCTGGTCGGAATAAATCAAAACCTACAAAAACAATAAATGTTACAAGTAAAATTGAGAAATACGAATGCACAACGGTCATTAAAAAGACAAGTAGTGCAGATAAAATTAAACTATATCGAATAAGTTTAATTTCGCCCCAAATTCTAGTTAGCTTATCAAATAATATCACTTGTGAAACTGCTCCAAAAATTGCTCCTCCAGTTATAACAATCGCTATATCAGATGGTTTAAATTGAAACTTACGATCTACAAACAGACTAAAAAAAGATTCAAATGCTGCTAAACCAAATGAGGCAATAAAAATTAAAATAAACGCAAAGAAATATTTTGGTGCAAAAATTTTTTCAAAGCTACCTTTACCTTCTGAAACTTGTTCATGAGTATTTTCTGCACGACTTGGCTCAGTTAATAGAATAATAGATAGTATACCCGCAATTGTGCCAAGACCACCCGCAAAGAAGAAAGGTATACGTGTTCCAAATTCAGCTAAAAACCCACCAATTCCTGGACCAATAATAAATCCCGTGCTAATTGCTGCTGACATATAACCGAGAGCTTTAGGACGAGTATCTATATTTGTAATATCAGCAATAAACGCTGTAACAGCAGGCATTATAAACGCAGCACTAATTCCTCCTAAAGTACGAGAAATAAATAGCACCTCTATTTCTCTACCAATACCAAATAAAATTTCAGAAAGTCCAAAAATAAATAAGCCAATTACAATCATGACTTTTCTGCCAAACTTATCTGTTGCTTTCCCAGCAAAAGGTGAAACAAATAATTGAGCAATTGCAAATGTTGCCGTTAAATAACCAACCGTTTTTCCGCTAATGCCTAATTCATTCATCAGCGTAGGCAAGACTGGAATGACAAGACCAATTCCTAAAAAGGCAATAAACAAATTTATTAATAATACTCCTAAAATGACTTTATGATTCCTCATCTTTTCATCCTCCTTAACTGAATAAACTTAGACATTTGTTTACAACTTACATCCTAGTGTATATAGTAACTATATAGTCAAGGGAGGTGCTGACTAATTGAATAATAAAAGAGGAAAATTTTTAACTACAGGTGAATTTGCAAAACTATGTAAAGTAAATAAACAAACCCTTTTTTATTACGATCAAATCGGGCTGTTATCTCCAGTATTGAAAAATGAAAAAGGTTATCGTTATTATTCAATTTGGCAACTCGATTTGTTTATGGTTATTGATTTATTAAAGGATCTAGGTATGTCATTAAAGGATATACAACAATACGTGGAAAATAAGTCACCTGAAAGCTTTCTAACTTTAATGTATCAAAAACAAGAAGAAGTTATAAAAATACGTCAGGAAATTGAAAAGAAGGAAAAAATAATTGATACAAAAATAAAATTGATGGAGGAAGCTTCTCAACTTGATTTTCATAAAATTACATTAGAAAAATTTTCAGAAGCAACACTATATTTAAGTAGAAATATTGAAAATATATCAGATAAAGAATTTGCGGAAGTTTTTTCAGACTTTATTGATGAGTTATATGTATCTCAACATGATACTAGTTATCCAATAGGCGTTATCATTAAACATGAGCAGTTATTAAGAGGTGAGTTTAATAATTATAGTCATTTATATATTGAACAATCAAAAGCAAAAGAAGGCTATCCGTATTTTCAAGCAATTGCAGGTAATCATCTTGTTGGATATCATATCGGTGATGAAAAAACAATTCATAACACATATAAGCGGCTTTTTTCTGAGATGGAGCGTTTAAATTTAACTTTGGGGGATTATGCTTTCGAAGAATATATTTATGATACCGTGGTAAAAAATCATAAAGAAGAATATGTTACTAAAATAATGATACAAGTCAGATAACCAAATATAAATTAGGAGTGAAGTCGTTTTTTATAAAACGGCTTATTTTAATTATGTCAAACAAAATAACCCCCATCCCCTCTCCGATTGAAACACCCCTTTATATATATGATGCAATTTTTCTAATACTATATAAAAATAATTATTTAATAGCATTTCTTTTCCAGTAAAATTGTCAAAATTAATTGAAAAATAATAAAATTTACTTCCTTTTGGTATAATTACAAAAAATAATTAATGCTATATTAATATTATTCTACTTATAAATTAGGAGGATTTACTGGTGAAAATCTCTATAAGATGGCGAATTATTGCCATCGTTCTAGTTATTATCGTTTTAGGGTTAGGAACATTGTCTACAATAAGCTCCGTTTTAATTACTTCAAAAACTAAAGATAGCTTAGTTGAGCAAAGTGAAGTTGTTGTGAATGGGCTTTCTTCGAATATCACAACCTTTCTATCAACTTACGAGAAAAGCATGTTAAAATTAGCTACTTCTCCAGATGTACAAAACTTTCACTCAAATTCAAGTGAATACAATGATGATGCAGATCAACTATACCGTTCAGATTTAGCAAACTTTTTATCTATTTATGATGCAGCGTCAGGCATCTACTTTACAGATGGAGATTACACAATTATCGAACCACATTTTGACGGTATAAAAGAATTAGATATGAAATCTCGCCCTTGGTATACAAATGCAGTTCAACATTCAGATCAATTTGTTTGGTCATCTCCATACATAGATAGTGTTTCTGGCGAGTATGCAATAACAGGTTCAGTTGCGGTTAAGAATGGTAGTGAAGTAATTGGTGTTTTAGGCGTAGATATTTTATTATCACAGCTTACAGATATGATTTCTTCCACTGAATTAGGTTATGAAGGCTATCCAATCATTTTAGATAGTACCGGTGTTGCCATTGTTCATCCTACTAAAATCGGAGAAGATTTAAGCTCAGAAGAGTTTGTTCAAAAAGTACAAGCAGATAATGAAGAAACAAATAATCTACGTACCGTAATTGATGGTCAGCAGTCTGTAGCTGTTTATAGTAAAATACCAGAAATCGGATGGACTATTGCTGCAGTTTATCAAGAAGATAAATTACAATCGCTAGCAAATAGTCTTCAAAAACTGATTTTTATCGTTGCCCTTGCCATTGTAATTGTAACTTTCATCGTTCTTTATTTCTTCATAACTCGTACGATCAAACCAATTAACAAACTTGGTATGTTAATGGAGGAAGTTTCAAACGGCGATTTATCTGTAAATATTGAAGTAAAGTCAAAGGATGAAATCGGGGTCCTCTCTGAACACTTTAATTCAATGATAAAAAATATGAAAAATATTATTACTGTCGTTCAAGAATCATCCACTCACGTTGAAGAACGTTCCCATCATTTAAGTGCTCTTGCAGAAGAAACAAGCGCTTCAAGTATAGAAGTATCAAAAGCTGTAAACGACATCGCAATCGGAGCTACAACTTCATCTGAAAATGCAGATATTGCGACAGAAACGACAGGACAGTTAGAAGAAAAGATTAATGGAATGAAAGTTCAAACGAACTCTCTGCACAAAATCGCAATAGAGGCTGATCAATTAAATATTACTGGCCATGAAAAGATGAAAAATCTACTCAGTTCATTTGATCATTCAAAATTAGAATTAACAAATATGGCAAATGCAATTAAAACCTTAGAAAATAAAATTAGCGCGATTAGTAGTGTGATGAATACAATTTCTGAAATTTCAGCTCAAACGAATCTACTCGCCTTAAATGCTAGCATAGAGGCTGCTCGTGCAGGAGAACTCGGAAAAGGCTTTGCAGTAGTTGCAGATGAAGTGAGAAAACTAGCAGAACAATCAGCTTCCGCTACAGAACAAGTAAAAACGACAATTCAGGAGTTACAATCAGAGTCATATCAAGTAACACACCGGATGAATGAAATGCAAAATACTTTCGATAATCAAGGGGCCGTTGTAGAAGATACTAGTTCCCTATTTAAAAGTCTTTCAAATCTCATTGACAATATGGAAGAAACCTTTAAAAATGTAATATTTGAAATCGATGGAATTATAAGCTATAAAGATCAAGTTGTTCAAACCATTGAAGAAATGTCACTAACTGCCCAATCAACTGCAGCCGCATGTGAAGAAGTAAGTGCATCAAGCGATGAACAACTTAATGCCATTCAATCCGTTGCAGAAGCTTCTGAGCAATTAAATAATTTAAGTACAGAACTAGCGACTGCAATAAGTAAATTTAAAATTAATTAAATCAAACTAAAATGGGGCTTCCAGAATATAAAAAACTTCTGGAAAGCCCCTTTTCTTATAATTGGATATTTAAAAAGCCTTATTCCACAAGGTCCTTTTTAACTATTCTCTTTTTATTCATATAAATACCCAGCCAAAAATTAGGATGGTTACAATAATATTCTTTATACTTTATAAAAATAGCCCTCCAACGACAAGCCCTGCCATAATTACAAACGCTGGATGAATTTTCATCCTTTCCAGAGCTATATAGCTACAAACGACAAGAATAACTGTTGTTATCAATCCTATCGTATCATAAGAAGTATTAATGAAATCAAAAGTCATATCAGCTAACAAAATGGCGATAGCCGGCAATACAAAACTAGATAAACGTTTTACTCTAGGCGAGTTACGATAGCGGAATAAAATATTTAATAAAATTAACATTAAAATTAGTGATGGTCCAACCGTTGCTAATAAAGCAATAATTGCCCCTGGTATACCTGCTACTTCATAACCAACAAATCCTGCCATTTTTGTCGCAATTGGTCCAGGCAACGCATTGCCAAGTGCTAACACTTCACTAAATTCAGCTGTTGTCATCCAACCATATTTATCAACAACCTCATGCTCTATTAAAGGAATAGAAGACGGTCCGCCACCATATCCTAATATCCCAGGATAAAAGAAAGCCAAGAAAACTTGTAAATAAATCATTTTTGCTCCTCCCCCTTCTTAATGGGAAGAAATAGAGCAAGTAACAATAAAGCTCCAATGATAATCCCCGGATGCAACCTTAGCAAAATTATAAAAACGAAAGAAGCAACAAGAATAATTGAGCCAATTTTCCAACCTAGTGATTTCTTAGATTTCTTTAAAAAATCCCACGTTAAAACCCCAAGCATAACAGCTACAATTGGTACAACCCCATTTGTCATTCCTTTTACAAAATCAATATCCTTAAACTGATTTAATGAAGCAAGTAAAATTATCATTAATAAAACAGTTGGTAACACGGTTGCAATCAATGCATTTGCTAGCCCTACCCAGCCTCCAACTCGATAACCAATATATCCTGCCATTTTAGTAGCTATTGGGCCTGGTAATGTATTACCTATTGATAAAACATCCGAAAATTCTTCAACTGTCATCATTTTAAAAGTGCCAACAACCTCTTTGTGCACTAGCGGAATAGTAGAAGGACCGCCCCCAAAGCCAAGTATGCCCGAGCGAAAGAAGGCGATAAAAATATCCTTTTGCTTTGCCATAAATTCCTTCTCCTCAAACGGTACCGTCATCTTTTTAGTAACCAATTGCCATTCCATCTCCTCTTGGATCCGCTCCACCATATTTCACATTTGTCTTACCATCAATATATATAGCACCTGCATGCCCCATCGTATCTGTAAAAGCATCTAACACCTCAAGCTCATGACCTAAGCTTTCTAGTTCCCTACAAATCTCTTCCGTAATACGATTTTCTACTTTAAGACTATTGGAAGAAGCCCCCCACGTGCGTCCGTAAAGCCATCTCGGTGCCTCAATCGCTTCCTGAACAGACATACCATAATCAATTATTCGCGTGACAAGAGCGGCTTGTGTTTGTGGTTGCCCTTCCCCACCCATTGTTCCATATACAAGTGCTGGTTTGCCATCCTTTAATAACATGGCAGGATTTAACGTATGGAAAGTACGTTTTCTCGGCGCCAATGCATTTACATGATTTCTATCCAACGAGAAGAAACTTCCTCGGTTTTGCAAAACAATTCCAGTACCTTTCGGAATAAAGCCTGATCCATATTCGTGGTAAATACTTTGAATAAAAGATACCGCATTGCCTTTTTCATCAACGATACCAAACCATACAGTATCTCCTTTTGCATCAAGTAATTGCAGTTGTTTTGCATTTTCACTTTCCTTAATTTTTTCTGCAATAGCTAAACCATGTTCACTGCTTAACAGTTCATTTATTGGAATATTAACATATGTTGGATCAGTTAAATAACGATCTCGGTCAACAAAAGCATGCTTAATCGCTTCAACAAGCACATGATAATACGTAGAAGAACCTTCTTCGATTTGTTTAATATCAATATGATTTAAAATATTTAAAATAGATAATGATGCCATACCTTGCGTATTTGGTGGCAAATTATAGGCCATATATTCACGATATGGTACAGAAATCGGCTCTACCCAATCACTAGTATGCAGTTTAAAATCGTCAACAGTTAGTAAACCACCGTGCTTTTGTAAATCTTCAACGATTTTTTCCGTCAGCTCACTATTATAAAAATAATCGGCACCTTTTTCCGCAATTGCCGTTAATGTATTTCCTAAATCCGCTTGTTTCATAATTTCTCCCGCTTTATAAGGCTTACCATCCTTTAAAAAGACCCGAGAAAAATCTTCAAAACGTTGAAGAGCACGAAACTCTGTATCCTTATCATCCAAGTTTACTTCAGTCCAATACTGTTGGCTTGGCGTAACTGGGAACCCTTCTTTCGCATAGTAAATCGCCTGTTCTATTAAACTATACCAAGATAAAGAGCTTTCCATTTCT
Organism: Bacillota bacterium; assembly: GCA_023405135.1. Taxonomy (GTDB): domain Bacteria; phylum Bacillota; class Bacilli; order Bacillales_A; family Planococcaceae; genus Ureibacillus. Next base: position 26,607 of record JAEXYZ010000046.1, read on the forward strand.
CGTTGACCATACGAATACGCTTGCCCCCACCCTGCAACAGCACCCGGTACTGTGTTTGCTGCTATCGCTCCCCGCGACGGTATTTTTGAATACCCTCTCGTTTTATAAAAATCTATCGTCGCATGTTCACCGGAACGTCCACTAGCATTAATTGCCTTTAGTTCTTTCGTTTTCGCATTATAAATGAGCCAAAAATTATCCCCACCGATTCCATTCATATGTGGATAAACAACCCCAATAGTAGATGCTGCAGCAATTGCCGCCTCAATTGCATTGCCACCCCTTTGCAAAATTGTAACTGCAGCCTGTGAAGCTAAATAATGAGGTGTAGTTACCATCCCTTTAGTAGACATCGTTGTAGCACGGTATTGCATTCCCATAAAAATCCTCCTTGTTTTTGTTTATATTATTTCATTTGATAGTGTGTACAAATTAGTAATATGACAGCTTGCAAAATCTCCATCTTTCAGTTCAAATAATCCCGGCGTTCCCGTCATAATAATATCTCCTAGTTGAATGTTACGAATTGTGATATGTAAGATACTATAAATACTGGACTATATTTGTAAATCGCATTACTGAACTTGATTTCCCCATTTTGAACGCTATAACTTTAATAACGATTCATTCACTTTAGTAAATTAAATTAACGAGCCAAAACTTGATTAGTTTTCGTCTATAAATTCATTTAAATCTCATATAGGAATTGCTTCATTCCTTAAATAAAACTATCTGTTCAATATTTTTCATTCAAAATTGTAGCTATTTGCATGTCTCTTTCCCTCCAAAATATTGACGTACAAACGCTAGTAATGAACGGTCTAAATTTCTGTTTGCAATAAAGGACAAACCTAAGGCCAGACCATTTCTTTTAAAAATTGGAACAGTAATTTGAGGTAATCCTGCAAGTCCTGCTATACATGTTAATTGCATTGTAATTGCACGAATACCTTCAATAGATTCAGCAGGTGCATTTTTTTCAGGAGCCACAGATGCAGCTGTCGGAATTACCAACAATCCTTTATCAGAAAGTAATAAATTAAGCATTTCCGCTATTTCTGCTTGTTGCTTTTTTGCTTGGTCATAATTTGAAGGATTAAGAGTACTTGCTTGTTCAAAGCGACCTGCTATAGCAGGAGCAAATACTGGCTTTTTTGCTCCAATCCATTCACCATGCGCCCGCCACGCTTCAACTCCTTGAATATATTTAAAAAGGTCTGGCCATTTCGTAAAGTTATAAGGTTTAAACTCTACGCTTTCTCTTGTTAAATGTTGTGGAATAGCACGCTTTAACAACTCTCGATCTTCTTGCTCCAATAGTTCCCACAATGTTTCTTCTATATATATTTGCTGAAAATCTAATAAAGTCGAATTTGGTAATAAAACTTCCCCAACAGCTTCAAGAGTTTTAATATCCTTCGCCATCCAGCCAACTGTATCAAAGCTTGGTGCTAAAGGAATAACTCCTTCAATCGAAACAGCTCCGTAAGTCGGTCTTATACCAAATAGCCCACAATAGGAAGACGGTACACGTACAGAGCCTCCTGTATCAGTACCTAATGCAAAGGAAGCGAGGCCCTTTGCAACTGCCGATGCCGAACCACTCGAGGAGCCACCGGGGATACAATTTGGAGCAATAGGGTTTAACGGTGTCCCATAATGAATATTTTCTCCGTTTAAGCTGTACATCAGTTCGTCTGTATGAGTCATCCCTTTTAATGTCGCACCATTTTCTAGTAAACGTTCAATGACCGGTGCTGTTGTTTCAGAAGGTTCATGTGTATTAAGCCAAGTGGGATTACCAGCACTATTTCGATGTCCTTCTACCGCAAAAACATCTTTCACAGCAAATATCATTCCACTCAAATTTCCTTGTTTTGTTGATGATAAAGTCAACTCACGATCAAAGAAAGCATTGTCCTGCATAACAATCCCCCTGTACTTTTTCATTCTATTGTAAAAAAATAAACATCCTGTATCATCGGTATACTAACCAAATGTATTAGAATGTTTTAGTTAAATTGTATAAAAATTTCGTTTATTCAGTTATTTTATATAATAGACTAATAGAAAAAAAATGCAAATACGTTCAAAATAAGAAAGAGGGCCCCGTTTTTTTGGGACACCTCAAAATTAAGTTATTGTGGTAAATAATCTTTTGTGAAGATTTCTTTTGCATCAAACACTTCTTTAAGTAATCCTAAATCATGTAACTGCCCTATAAGTGTTGACCACCGTTCTTCCGTCATATAACCAACACCATGTTCTGCTGCATCCATCCCATAAACAAAGTCCGCTTGTGTTTCAGCCTCGAATTTCAATGACTCTATTTCAATATCAGGATTATCTTGCTGAATGATTGTATTAATTTCTTCATAGGAATCTTTATACAAATTCCAGCCATCAACAAATGCTTTTGTAAAGGCCTTTACTGTTTCTGGATTTTCCTCTAAATAATCTTTTGTTACGTATAGCACAACATTGTAAGGGTCATACCCTGCATCAGAAATTAGTTTTGTTTCAACCTCAATCCCTTCTAATTCCATAAAGTAAGGTTCAGATGTTAGGAATGCCTGCGTAACTGCTTCTTTGTCAGGTATGAAGTTTACATGTTGACCTGTGTATGCTAATTCTTCTACACCACTTAGATCATATTGTGTTTTCAAATATTCCCAGTATGTAATACCTGGTTGAATGTATACTTTTCTTCCATTAAGATCCTCAAAGTCTTCAATACCATGACCTTTATGGAACATGAACGCCTGCGGACTACCTTGCATCGCAGCTGCTACTGCAACTAGTTCAACACCTTCGTTACGGGCTACTACGATTTGATCAGCATGGGCAAGACCGAACTCAGCGTTCCCTGAAGCAACCATATTAATAGATGATACTTGTGGTCCACCTGGTTCAATTGTGACGTTCAAGCCATTTTCTTCAAACAACCCATTCTCTTGAGCTGCATAAACTCCACCATGTTGCGCTTTTGCAAACCAGTTTAATACTAGTTTTACATCCTTCATTTCCGCGGGTTTATCAGCCGTTTCAGTTTCTGTTCCAGCATTTGCATCAGTTTCCGTATCTGTTGTTTCACTGCTTGAATCCGAGCCACCACAAGCAGCCAATACAATAAGCATTGTCATAATTAAAAATAGAAAAGATAATCTTTTTAATGATTTCATTTCCGTCTCTCCTTCTCAACTTGTTTTATTTAACGTTTGGTAAACTATGATGCTAATAAACTTTCATTATTTTTCAACTTTCATTGCAGATTCATGCCAGGATTTAAGCACAAGGCGTGAAAGATAACTTACAAGAAGGTAAAATACAATTCCAAATAAAGCTCCTGAAATGGCACATGCAAATAAATAAGGTGTTTTTAATTGAACTGCTGCAACCGTTATGGCATATCCAAGGCCACCTTTTCCCCCTCCGATTCCTGCTATATATTCGCCTGTAATGGAACCGATAATCGCTAACGTACAGGAAATTTTCAAGCCTGACATAATAAATGGCATCGCTGCTGGAATTCTCAATTTAAACATCGTTTGCCACTTTGAAGCATTGTACAATTTAAATAAATCACCCATATTTTTATCTACCGAATTTAAACCCATTAAAGTATTTGAGACAACAGGGAAAAATCCAATTAAAAACGAAATAATAACGATAGAATTGAAACCTGAGCCAAACCAAATAACAACTATCGGAGCTATAGCAACAACCGGTATCGTTTGTAAAATGACAGCATAAGGATAAAGACTAATTTCTAAAACTCTTGAACTTGCTAATAATATAGAAATTCCAATCCCCACTACTGCACTAAGTAAAAAGCCGATTACTGATTCAAAAATCGTAACTTGCATTGCTGGCCATAGCAAATGCCAATTATCAATCGCTGCTTCAACTACATCCGTTGGTTTCGGTAGAATAAAAGGCTTAATATCCAGCATAATCGGTACAAATTGCCATAAGGAAAGGAAAATAATAAGTGCTAAAATTGGACCGAGTAATTTTATATTAAACTTAAAGTTATCCTTAGCACGTTTTACACGTCCAACATTAACAACCTCTTCACTTTTCGTAGTTACCGTTTCTACAGACATTTAACCCAACTCCTTTCGTCCCATACTATGTTCAAGGCTTTGAGATGTAATATCTACATACTCTGTAAATTTACCATTCGTTCTTTCTCGCGGATAAGAAAGGTCAACATCAATAAGTTTTGATAGTCTACCAGGGCGAGCTGACATTACTGCAATTCTAGTTGATAGATAAACAGCTTCATAAACATTATGTGTAACAAATAAAACTGACATATTTTCCTTTTCCCATATATTCAATAAATCCATTTGCAACGTTTGTCTCGTCATTTCATCCAACGCAGCGAAAGGTTCATCCATTAAAAGCAGTTTGGGCTTTGCTGCTAATGCACGTGCAATCGATACACGCATTTTCATACCACCGGAAAGCTGTCTTGGATATGATTTTAAATGATCCTTTAGTCCAACCATCTCCAACGCTCTTAAGGCCGTTTCTTTACGACCAGTTTTATCGGACCCTCTTAACTCTAAAGGTAGCAAAACATTATCAAGCACCGTTCTCCACGGAAGTAAGTTTGCATCTTGAAAAACAAATGCCACATCATTAGAAGTTTTTATCACATCTTTAGGGTATTTACCGAAAACTTCTACCTTCCCTCTCGTTGCTTCACCTAATCCAGCCACCATTCTTAAAGCTGTGGATTTCCCACAACCTGAAGGACCTAGAAAACTGATAAATTCCCCCTCTCTAATTGACAAATTTAATTGATTTAAAGCAACAGTACCCGTATTGTAGATTTTATCTACGCTTTGAAATGATACGATTTCATTTACCCTCACTTTAATCCCTCCTTTGGAAAAACATATTTTTCAACTTTCCAAAAACGAAAACTATATCAACATTTTAAATTTAACATCACATCAATTAAACGTTACATTTCCTTACGTTATGTGTATATATTTCATAACACAACCTCATTGTATATTTTTCAGAATCATTTGACATTAGATAAGTTTACTAAATCAAAGGAAGGCTTTTGTTTATTTTGACTAAGGAAAACAAGTCTTAATAAAAAAAGATGACCAAGCATTAAACCAAGTCATCTTAAAAGTTACTAGGTGTATTCAGTTTGACTTCCTATAAAACTACAATTTGACGATAAACTGCTAACTTGTCATTTAACTTTCGATAAACAACTTTCATTTCAGCTTCATTACTCGCATTTACAGCTTCTTCAAGTCCAAACCAACTAATATCACTATTTTCATCTGGTTTGATTTTAGTTAATTCCTTTTCATCCGCTTCTAATAAATACGTTACATTTAAATGAACATGTGTTGCCACATGTTTGCCATTTTTAACATGAGCAGGAACACCCAATATTTCAATTGAATAAATTTCTTCTGATACAGGCTTTACATTTGTTAATCCCGTCTCTTCTTTCGCTTCCTTTAAAGCAACATGCAATAAATTAGATTCCCCATCAGCATGTCCACCTACCCAAGACCAAGATTGATAAATATTATGATACGCCATTAATACTTTCGTATGATCTTTATTTACAAGCCAAGCTGAAGAAGTAAAGTGAGCAAATTCATTTTCTCTCGTTAATAAATTATCAAATGTATCCATATAACGGAGGATAATTTCTTGATCTTTTGCTTCCTGTTCATTGAAAGGTTTATATTGTTCAAGCTGTTGACGTAATTTCATTTTATTTGCTCCTTTAAAAATTTAGTGTTTAAATCTTATTCTTTGCAAAATCGGTAAATAATGCTCTTGTTTTTGTAATTGTCCTATTGCTAATTTTCTATTATCTTAATTTATTATGTCAAATATAAGTAATTCTTCCCTACCCACCCTATATATTTAGTGTTCAACACTGTTTAAGAAGCGAACGAAAATCCAAAAAGCTCAAATAAAATCACTGAAATGTTAACCTTAAAATTGGAAATATACCTCGGTAAACCAATAGGAAAAAAGTATTATTTTCAATTTTTTCTGTTTGATTATAACAGCGTTTTCATTAGGATAAGATTAGCATTTATAGTAAGCTTTAATTTCCAATAAATTGGACATTCCACCACCTCATACCCTTGTACGATACTATTAATCATGTTAAGGTATTAAGCAATATTTGAATTTTTCTAATAATTCAAATGTGATTTTAATCAAAATAAATTTGTTATGAAAGGAGAAATGGCATGATTAAAGCATTAATTTTTGATTTTGATGGAACGATTATTGATACTGAAACTGCCTGGTATATAACATTTAGAGATGCCTATAAAAAATACGGTGTTGATTTAACGTTAGAGCAATATTCCCAATGCCTCGGTACGAGTCTCCACTCTTTCAATCCTTACAATTACCTTAAAACACATTATAATATCCCAATTGATTTAGATGAATTCCGAAATTCTGTTAAAGAAAGGCATACTCAGATGATGCAAACAGAATCTATCCGTCCAGGAATTCTTAAATTTCTTGAATCCGCAAAGGCACAAGGATTTAAAATTGGAATTGCTAGTAGTTCGGAACGTAGTTGGATTGATCGGTTTGTTAAATTACATGGTATCGAAGACTATTTTGAATGCTTCTGTACTGCTGATACAGTAAAAAAGGTTAAACCAAATCCCGAACTTTACTTACAAGCATTAAAAAAACTTAATATTGCTCCAAGTGAAGCCCTTGCTATCGAAGACTCTCCAAACGGTGCTCGTGCTGCAGTTTCAGCAGGCATTCCTACTGTAGTTATTAAAAATACAATTACAAAACAATTACCTTTTGATATTGGTCATCATACAATCGACTCTTTAGCAAGCTTTGAATTAGATGAATTAGTTGAGCATATTCAACAAAAAATCGCTTTAAATTAGAGTTTTAAATAAAAGACTATCGGGATTCATTTCACCTTTTGTCTTGAATCCCTTTCTACAAATTTATAAAGGAGAGTGAGAGACTTGAATGAGCAATCAATAGTTAAACTAAAGACTACTAAGAACAGACCACAAGCTGTTCACTTTGGTGCAGGAAATATTGGGAGAGGCTTAATTGGAACGATTTTAACCGTTTCCGGTTATGAGGTTTGTTTTGTCACGAGAAATAAAAGAAAAATCGATGAACTAAACATACGAAATGAATATCCTGTCAATATTGCCAATGAAGCTAAAGATAGATTAATTGTACAACATGTCAAAGCAATCTCATCTCAAAATAAACTAGCAGTAGCTAAACTAATATCGGAAGCAAATTTAATAACTACAGCAATCGGTGTTTCAAATTTATCATCAATTGCCGAAAACATTGCCTTAGGTTTACAAGTACGAATGCAAAATAACACCACGAATCCCCTCTACATCATCGCCTGTGAAAACACGATAGGTGCAAGTACAAAGTTGAAAAAACAAGTTTTTGAGCACCTCCCAGAGCCACTGCATAAAAAAGTCTCCACTTTAGTTTCTTTTCCAAATACCGTTGTAGACCGCATTGTTCCCGCTATTCAACATGAGGATCCTCTCGAAGTAACTGTCGAATCCTATTATGAATGGGTTATTGAAGGTTCCAAATTGCCAAAAGAATTTCCAACTATAAAAGGCGTTCAATTTGTCGATTCCCTTGAATCATATATTGAGAGAAAACTTTTTACTGTTAACACCGGTCATTGTTGTGCTGCCTATTATGGATATCTTAAGGGCTATTCAACCATTCAGGAAGTAATGACTGATCCTCAATTATTTAAAGAAATCCAAAAAGTAATGTATGAAACAGGTCATATGTTAATTGAAAAATATGACTTTGATGAATCTGAGCATGCTCAATATATTCATAAAATATTAAAGCGTTTTGCGAATCCTAATTTAAAAGATAAGGTTGTACGTGTCGGAAAATCGCCAATCCGAAAATTATCAAAAAATGATCGATTAGTAAATCCTACTGTCCAAGCATATGACCTAGGGATAGATGTTTCCAATCTTACAAAGGCAATTGCAGCCGCTCTTCTTTTTGACTACAACAAAGACCCCGAAGCAGTTAAACTAAATGAGGAAATAGAAAAGCACGACATTAATAATGTAATTTCAAAATACTTAGGTATCCCAACCACTCACCCAATCCATCATAATGTGGCAAAACAATATAAAGAATTTAAAAATAAATATCAGCTCGAGAAAAAACTCGGATAGTCTTCAAAGAAAAATTACAAAACAAAATATAAATATTCATCCAATTCACGCTTTATCGCAAAATAAAACATTTCTCGGGAAATAATTCGACCTTTCAACGATATATAACATTTTTCTGTATTATTTAGGTAAATAACCATTTTAAATTGAAAAGCAGAGTGGAAAGTGTCATCCCCACTTTCCACTCTGCTTAATTTTTAATTAGTTTAATTGTTGAATTGCCTCTACCAATGTATTTAATACAATTTTTATATCGTCATCCGAGATGTTTAATGGTGGTGATAAAATAAGTACATTATTAAATCCTGCAACGGTAGTACCGTTTTTACCAATCAGTACACCATTTTCTTTACATGTAGCAATCGCTTTATTTACACGCTCTACCTCAAGAGGTTCTTTCGTCAATTTGTCTTTTACTAACTCAATCCCAATTAGTAGACCTTTACCACGAACATCCCCTACGTTAGCGTGTGTCATTAATTCATTTTGTAACGCCTCTAATAATTGAGATCCTTTTTGAGCTGAGCGATCAAAAAGTTTTTCCTGTTCCATAATTTCAAGATTTTTCAATGCTACTGCACAAGCCGCTGGATGACCACCAAATGTATTAACATGTCGGAAATAATCATAATCACCACTATCAATAAACGCTTCATAAACTTCACGTTTTACAGCAGTTGCCGATAATGGAAGATAGGCACTTGTTAATCCCTTTGCCATTGTAATAATGTCCGGTTTCACACCATAATTCATAAATCCAAAGGGCTTTCCTGTTCGACCAAAACCACAAATTACTTCATCAACAATTAGAAGTGCTCCGTGTTTTTTACACACTTCTTCGATTCCTTTTAAATAGTTTTGAGGTGGCATTAAAATTCCCCCACCTGTAATTATTGGTTCAAGAATCATAGCAGCAATTGTATTGCTAAATTCCCAAGTCATTAATCGATCAACTTCTTTTATACTTGGGATTTCAAGTAACTCAGTATATGCATCTTCATTACTTCGATAGGAATCAGGAGGTGAAACATGTAGGAAACCAGGTGCTAATGGCTCGTATTTATATTTCCTTTCCGCTTGGCCAGTTGCAGCTAAAGAGCCCATGGAGTTTCCGTGGTAAGCACGATATCGAGATACAATTTTATATCTTGAAGACTGTCCTTTTTGATGATGGTATTGTCGTGCAATTTTAAAGGCAGTTTCATTCGCTTCAGATCCACTATTAGAGAAGAAAATGACATAGTCTCCTCCAAGCATTTCATTTAACTTTTCGGCTAGTTTAATAGCTGGTACATGGCCTTGAGAAAGAGGAGTATAAGCATTAACTACCATTTGATCGTAAGCAGCTTTTGCTAATTCCTCTCGCCCATAGCCCGCATTTACACAAAACAAACCTGCCATTGCATCAATATACTGCTTACCATCGACATCCGTTAAACGGGCGCCCTTAGTTTTCTCGACAACTATTGTTGAGTTTGGATTATACGGCTTCATTGAATGCCATACATACTTTTCATCCTTTGCCAACAATTCTTTCCCTACATTTGTTTCTAACATCTCCATTCACACTCCTAACTTCATTAGAATAAAAAGCGTTTCTTTCTATTAAGCTATTAGTTTAAAACGCTTTAAATTACAAAATATTATGGATAATAAATGGATGATTTTCATTTAACAAAATGTAAAACAAATTAGCCAAATATTTACACAAAGTAAAAATGGCATTTTAATTATTCTTAATAAATTTCCGTGCTTTTAGCATAAATTCTAATGCTAGTCGGTTTTCTGCTTTCATATAATCTTTTCCTAATAAACTTTCAATTTTTCTTAAACGATGATATAAAGTTTGCCGAACGATAAATAGTCGCTTTGCTGTCTCTTGTTTTGAACCATTGAATTGTAAGTATACTTCAAGGGTTTCTAATAATTTCCCATCATGTTTTTTATCAAAATCAATTAATGGTTGTAAATATTCATAAATCATTGCTTCTAAATTTGTATGCTTTTGTAGCTTATAAATTAAATGATAAATATATAATTCATCATAGAAATAAGATGTCGTATCGATTTTTTTTGAAATAAATAAAGTATCTATTGCAGACTGATAGCTTTCATGAATAGAAGACAAATCTTTGACAATCTTCCCTACTGCTATTTCCTGATTTAACAACATATCAGCTAATTCCAGCTTCATAATCCCTTCTTGCAATCTCGACTTTATAGAACTTGAATCTTGTCTATTTAATAAAATTAAAATTAAATCGTTCTTCTTTTCTAAAGCAAACGTATAAAATCCCTTTTTATCAAAAATAGCATTACAAAACAATTTGAAGTACGTAGTATCTAATTGTTTATTTTTGTCGTTTCTCGGAATAGAAATTATTAATGTCGTGCTCTCCTTTGGTTTATAACTAGGCCATTGTGAGTTAACAAACTGCCAAATTTCTTCTTTAGAATGTTTCCCATCCAACCATTCCTCAAGCCATTTTGCATCTTCTAACCCTTTCTTTTCTTCAACATAAAGATTTCGAATTAATAGCTGTGCCATTGCTGTAGCCGTTCTATCTAAAATGAGCAGTTCAAATTCTGTAATTTCCTTTTCTTCACTATATAAAATAATTTCTCCATAATTATGTTCGAACAAATGAATTGTTTGACTTTTAAAATGATTAGCATAGTTACCATTCTCCTTCTTTTGTAGGAGAAGTTCTTTCTGTGTTTTTTGCATATTAGGAAAAAAAATAGGTTCTCTTCCCTCAACTTCATATACGGTCTGAATTTTCAGATATTTATACATAAGCTTTAATAAATGTTCAACATTATGAGTATGCAATGCTTCTTTATTAATACTTTGGGAATACGCCTCTAATTTCGCTATCATTGAATACTGATTGTTAATAATAAGGGAATGAAGGTCTTGCGTAATTTCAACAAATGGAACTTCCTGATGAAAGACGATAATGGGAAAATGATGTTCGTTAGCAAGCTCAAAAATTTGTATTGGAACACTTTGAATATAGGGGCCATATTCAATGCAAAGCCCCGCACAGTTCGCTTCAATTAGCCCTTCCACAAATTTTTTAAATTGTTCACTATCATTTTGAAAACTAACACCCGTCGTTAAAATTAGCTCATAACCTTTTAATAATTTTTGAACGTTGGAAACTTCAAGAACATGAACCCATTTAATAATATTATGGAGCCCAGAAAACCCTGCAATGACTTCAGCTTTTTTAAAATGTCTATTATCTAAAATATTTACAACTTGCAGCAAAATTTACTCCCCCTCGCTCCAAAACGCTAGACTTATAATAAATTTATAGAGAAAGTATATAAATGCAGTGGGACTCCTGAACGACATTACTTTTACACCCCTAGTTTGATTAAAAGCTAACAACTAAACTTGTCCTACCTCTGAAGGAGCTCTATAAATCGTCTAATGCTATTATTTCTCCATTTGATGCTATCACACCATAATCACAATCTAACTTTCCGCATAAAACATATAAATTCTGTTTAAAGTCATAAACGTAATAAGGCTTAAGCTCAAACAATTCTTTAATTTTTTCATAGGCTTCATCTTTAGTAATAGTTGCTTTTTCGGAATTATGAAATTGTTCGAAAATCTCTAGCATCACTTTATTGTCCATGTAATTTACTACTTGAATCCTCTTTGCATCTATAAAAGCCTTAACTTTCCTTTCGAATACACGATCAATTTGTTTGTTCACTTTTAATATGGCATGTATGTATCCTTTATCACGATACAGTGATTTCAGAATCCAATTTCCAGTATCATTCGGATATTCCCGACGCAAAAAGTCCTTAACTGCTAAAACGCATTTCTCCTGCTCTTCCTTTGAGATAGGAAATGAATCTGGAGATGGTTCACAGGAAAGTGCTTGTTCTTCTGTTATATCTTCAATCCATCTAATTTCCTCTCGATCAAACGGCTTATTAATTGGACTCTCCCAATAGATAATTTTATTTATAGTTAAATAGGATCTTCTATCAACAAAAAACTCAAAGGGGATTGTCAATCTCTGATCATTCGCAATATAAATTTCTTCCACAGCGTAAACAGGATATATTTTCTTCTGTTCGTATGAAGGGAATTCAACCAATTTCAACTGCTCTTTTTTCGGATGCCTTAAACTATCGAGGGAAAGTGAATATTCTTCCTCTCTAATCAACTCCTCTGAAGGAAATTGACCATGTATTGAAAAGAAGGTAAGTTTTCCTTCATGATTAAATTTAATTTCAATAGATCCGGAAGGTGATACGGCAACACCATTAATACATTCTCTAAAGTGAATATTACCATCCTCTTCTTTTTGCAGTTGAAATTGTTTGCCATACATTAATCCTGTTTCTTGTTCAAGCCATTTTATAATTGAAAACTTATAAGGAGTGGCAAACTTGACCCCATATTCTACAAAAGTCTTCCCCATTACAAAAATTGCACTCTTATATTTAAGACTGTTTATATCAATCTCAATAACTGCTGTACCTTCCGGATTTGAATCGTCCTCCTCCTGTACGGTTGCATGATTTGGGAACCATTCCATACACATTGTATAAACCGTCTCTTTGAAAATATTTACGCTCCGATTGAACTGATACCCTTTTAAATAGTAATTGTCTAATCCAAATTTTGTTCTTGTAAGCTCAATTACTTCTTCTACCCTTGAACCCATTTAATATTAATACCTCATTTCCATCTGCTTTTACAGGTAAAGTAGCTGTATTACCTAGACAAAAGATTATAAAAATATTACCGACAAATCATTGGTGAAACAACTTGAACTGCCCGTAAGTGTATTCACAGTAGTTAAATTATTCTCACACACTAACATTATTTTACAGAAAAGTTATCTATAAGTCGAAAATTTATAATTTCTTCAAAATAAAAAACACGATCTCCAATTTTGGAGATCATGCTGTAATTGTCGTTACTTATTTTCACCATCATTATTACTAGGAAAAGCAAATGTGGTAGTTGTTTCATCATCAACATCAATCCATTTTTCAGAAATGGTTTTACTTTTTGTGAAGAAGCGAGCTTGATCTGGACCAAACATAAAGCCTTCGCCAAATTTTGAACGTTTCCAGCCACCAAAGTTATGATAGCCTACTGGGATAGGAATCGGTACATTGACGCCGACCATTCCTACCTCAATTTCTTCTTGGAACTTACGAGCTGCTGCCCCATTATTAGTGAAGATTGTAACGCCATTTCCTAATTCATGGTCGTTTATTAAATCAACGGCTTCCTGTAAAGATTCTACTCGCACAACAATTCGAGCAGGACCAAATACTTCTTGTTCATAAATTTCCATTGAAGGTTTGACTTCATCTAATAATGTAGGACCTAAGTAAAAGCCATTTGACACTTCACAAATACTTGGATTTCGTCCATCCACAACCAATTTCGCGCCTTCTTCTATCCCTTTGTTAATTGCTTTCAGTACAGCTTCCTTCGATTGAGCTGTAATTACTGGTCCAAAATCTACTTCTGGATCTGTATATGGTCCAACCTTTAGATTTTCAATTTTTTCTTTTAATTTGGCAACGAACTTATCAGCTGTTTCCTTACCAACAGCCATCGCACCAGAAATCGCCATACAACGTTGTGATGCCGCACCATAAGCAGCTCCAATAAAGGCATTTGCTGTTTTTTCTAAATCTGCATCAGGCATAACAATCATAAAGTTTTTCCCACCACCAAAAGCAGCAACACGTTTGTTATGATTCGTCCCTGTTTGATATATATATTCAGCTACAGGTGTTGAACCTACAAATGAGATTGCTTGGACAGTTGGATTTTCTAAAAGTTCATCGACTGTTTCCTTATCGCCGTTAATAACTGTCCAAATACCATCCGGAAGCCCCGCCTTTTTCCATAGTTCAGAAAAATAAAGCGCAGACATCGGCACCTTTTCTGACGGTTTTAAAATAACAGCATTTCCAACAGCAACAGCCATGCTTGTAATTGCAAGAGGCACCATTACCGGGAAGTTAAATGGAGATATTGCAGCAACTACTCCTAAAGGTGATTTAGTTGAAAATGCGTTTATATTTCCGCCAACATTGACCGAATACTCACCTTTTAATAAATGGGACGCATTTATAGCTAAATCTACTGATTCTAATCCACGCGTTATTTCACCCTTTGCATCTTCCTTTGTTTTTCCACTTTCTTGGCAAATCACTTCAATTAGCTCTTCTTCATTTTCTTTCAGTAACTGCCGGAAATTTAAAACAATTTCAGCACGTTTACCAGAGGATAATTTTTTCCACTCTGGGAACGCTTTTTTTGCAACTTTAATTGCATTTTTCACTTCTTCTTTTGTTGCCAAAGGAACTTGGGCAATTACTTCTCCTGTTGAAGGATTATAAACCTTTGAAAATCTTCCGCTAGTACCTGCAATTTGCTCCCCATTAATAAAATGATGTAATTCCTTTACTCTTTGTTCAACTGCCATACCAATACACCCCTTTTTGATATTTGCAATTTATTGGTTCTCCATTAAATAATGGAACCCTCTTAAATTATTATTAATTTACATGAATTAACAGAACTACGATATGGACATAAAGTAAATATCACTGCTTTATCATTAGACAATGTGTATAGTTTTATAAACCTTAATTAAAAAGACCCTATACTCTCTTTGCTTAAGATAAATTATAGGGCCTACTAATCTATTTAATTTATAGCATTCTCTTCATCAACGTTTTTACCTTCTCCAAAAAACGTTACAATTTCTTGTGCTTTTTTCCGTTCTACCGCTTTTGGCAATTCATCAAAATAACCTAACTGTAACATTGCGATAATACGTTCACCTGGTGTAACACCTAGCGCTTTTCGGAAAGCTGGGTCATCAAGAAAGTCTGGTGTCTTCCAACAAGAACCAATTCCATAATCCCATGCAAGTAACTGGATATTTTGAATAAGGATACTTGCTGCTGCATAGTCTTCAAGTCGTTGTTTTTGACGAACATCTTCAGGGACGATTACAAATACAAAAGCTCCGGCTAAGGTGAATTTTTGCATTTGCTTCTCTAATGTTTCTTCTGAAAGCTCCTTCCATTTAGGAATAGCTGTATCA
The DNA here is from genome assembly GCA_023405135.1 of Bacillota bacterium. Classification (GTDB taxonomy): domain Bacteria; phylum Bacillota; class Bacilli; order Bacillales_A; family Planococcaceae; genus Ureibacillus. The sequence goes on from JAEXYZ010000046.1 coordinate 41,947, forward strand.
CGCAATAAGCGATGTAAGTCAAAAATTTCTTTTCCACAGCCAACGACTAATCTCCACGGTTCTCTATTTTTATGATTCGGTGCCCAAACAGCATTGTCAATAATATTCATTAAGTCTTCACGATCAACTGGCTGGCCATTGAATTTTTTTATTGAACGTCTCCCAATAATAGCTTCTCTTACAGATAATGACTGTTCGTTCATTTATAGTTCTCTCCTTAAAAAAACAAATATCTAGACCATTTGTAATATTTCCACTCCATAAACATTAACATATATTTTGTTTTTTTAAAATACGCTTAGAAATTTACCATTTATTTTACAATTATTCAGTTGTTTTCGGTTATTAGGATAATTCACCTACATTTTCATTTATTCGCTATTAGAGTTTTAATTTTTGAGCCCAACTTAAATGAAAAACAGTTTGACATAAAATAATGGCAAACTGCATTTTTAAACTTAATTATTATCAATTGTTAGCTTAACAGTAATATGTTGATATTCTTCAATATCAATTAAATACATCATCTATTTTAAAGAAGTAATATTTTATATTTGGTGTATATGCAAGGGAATTTGAATAATCATAATGACGATCCGCGCTATCTGCTGTATGGGCATGGATGTAAGGAATGCCATTTACCATACTTGTAACGATAGTACTATGATCAATCACACCATTTCCTTGAAAGTCATATAAAATAACGTCTCCAATGTCTAATTCTGAAGGGAATTGTACTTTTTTTGCTGTTAAACCCGTTGTTGCATGTTCCAAGTACCAACGTAAACTATGGGCGACTGACCAACTATAGCTCCATGTTTCATTAGAATAGTGGCCTTCTACACCTTGCCCACCTTTCCAGCCGTCTGTAATCCACCACCCTTTTGCCCGGTTAGGATAGCCTGTCATGGGAGCTCCACCTGCATACAAACATTGAGAAACAAAACTAGTACAATCAACTTGAAATGCCGGGTAGTTCGGATTACGTCTATTCCACCAAGTTCTAGCATACTGAACAGCTGCATTCCGATCATAATAAATTGAAATCTTGTTTACCTCCTTTTTTTCAAATATATGCTTTTAATTTTGTATTTTTCTTCGTAAATTACAAAATTTCCATTTTTCAGTTTTTCCATTAATTAAAAAAAGCAAATTATAGTTTAATTTTGCTACAATATAAGTTAATTAACTTTAGAATTCTCATACATAATGGAGATTAAAAATATTACAAATAGTTAATGATTGATATATTTTTTATTCTAAAATCATATTTTATTTCCTATAGATGTAGGTGCAGTTTAATAGACACTATGAGCGAAAGGGATGTTGGCTTTGAGGCAACACGCAGAAAGAGAAATTGTAGAATTCACACGATTATGTGATAAAAAAGGAAATTTAAATCCTGAAGCTATTGGTTTTGCTCGTAAACCGATAATAGATTGCAATTTATCTGGTCACTTTTTAAAGAAAAAAAAATGGAATTATTGGTGCGTGTATGGTGAGGAAATTTTATTTTCCGTAACAATTTGCCATTTTGATTATGCCGCAATGTGCTTCATCTACTTTTTAGAATATGAAACGCAACGTTTTTTTGAAAAAACAGCCACAATCCCTCTTGGAATCGGTAGTAAACTAAAAATGCCTACAAGAGTGTTAGAACCTGTTACTTTTTCAAACAATGAAATAAATATCAATATTACTCATTACCAAAATCAAACGTTTTTAAAGGTAACTGCAGAAAACTTCGATAATGAAAAGCTTAATGCTGAACTTAAAATACAACACCCTATCGAAGATGAAACTTTAAATGTCGTTGTCCCTTGGAATCGCCAAACGTTTCAATTTACTGCAAAACATCACACATTGCCAACTACTGGTTTTGTAAAAATTGGAGACCGAAGCTTCCTTTTTAATGAGGAAGATTGTTATGCAGTGTTAGATTTTGGTCGAGGTATTTGGCCACGTAATGCCTTTTGGAATTGGGGAATGGCTTCTCAACGTGTTCGTGATCAAAGAGTTGGTTTAAATTTTGGTGGAAAATGGACAGATGGCACCGGAATGACTGAAAATGCGGTATTTGTAAATGGGCAAATGACAAAGATTCATGAAGATGTTTTGTTTAATTATGATCGTTCTAATTATATGAAGCCATGGTATATTACAACGAAATTTTCAGATCAAGTTATGCTAACATTTCAACCGTTTTTTGAACGAGTTGCCCAAACAGATGCAAAGCTCGTAAAATCAGAAGTTCATCAAATGGTAGGCTACTACAACGGACAAATAAAATTAGAGGATGGAACAATACTGACAATCCAACAAATGTTAGGCTGTATTGAAGAACATGTAGCGAAATGGTGAATCGATTTCATTTAAACAGACAATTTTAGGACTGCTGTAAAAAAACGTTTTTAGATATTAACTTTCCAGTTGGTTGAGTTAACTTCAGAAAACGCAGCCTACTACTGTAAGCTGCGTCATAAGTTAGAAATATTAGAGGTAGGCCATAATTGTGAGCGGGCCTTACTCTAAGCACAAAGACAAGTCGTAGAGACATGTATAACATGGCTCTGCGGCTTGTGTGCTTAGCCCGCTCACACTAATCATATCTATTTAAGAATTCTAATAAGTATTTAAAAACTTATATTTAATTAACTACTAGCACCGTTATCTTCCCATCCTGCACACTGCATAGTTGCGGACCAAAAGGCGTTCGAACAATAAAGCCAATCTCTTGATTTTTCAAATAATCATTTAATAAAAATGCTCCTACTGTCGGAATTTCAACTTGAACATCTATTTTTTTATCTAACCTATTTAAAAACTCTCCAACCTGTGTAAGCAATTTCTCATCAATAGCTTCAACATAAATTGAAATATCAATATCACTTTTTATTGTTGTCACATTAATATTAGTTGCTATTTCAAAACCAACACTTCCAGTAAGTCCCCATAATAAATGCAGTTTTTCAAATTCATCTCGTATACTTTTTAATGCTCGGTAATAGATTCTATCATTAAATCCATCGATATAATCCACTAAGGATATAGGCGTAATAACTTCTACAATATCATCTTCATGAATATATGTTCCAAACCTTTGCTCTCTACCTTCTCCACGTAAGCCAATCGGTATTAATTTATTTGAAATCGGCATTCTTCTGACAACACCGTAATTTGATGCGGAGGATAAAGTGAATACCCATTCCGGAATGCTTGAGAAACGCTTTAACTTATCAAGATTCGGAAATTTTATAATATCATGAACTTTTATTTCCATTGTTGTTCAATCATTTCTCGAACTTTAATAGATGCTACCCGACCAGAAGTTACAGCAATTTCCGTTTTTAAACGGTATGATAAGTCTCTAACGCTTTCTTTTTTAATTTCTTCATAGGCAGAATTAATTGCCTCAATCATTAATTGGCTATCATTTTCTGACGGCTCATTTGCATTTATTCCGTCGATTAAGTTATAAAGAGCACCGAGCTTTTTAAATGACTGAATATCATATGCCATTGAAGGCACGTCTTTTGCAGCAAGGTCTAACTCTTCAACTGTTCGTTGCGTAATGCGTGCAGCAGATTTTTTTGACATTACATGCACATTTACTCCTTCATCATTTAGTGCAATTAAACGATTTGCCTGCATTCCATGAGATAGGAAGGCACCAGATATTGCATTTCCAACTAAAGCTGCTACGATTGGATGTCCAGCTAATCTTGCTGAAGCATACGCATCCACTGCTGCTGAACATGATAAATAAATTCCAAATAACTCTTCATGATAACCAAAAGCCTGACTCGGCACATCCACTACAGGTATAATCAAACGCTTGTCATCCAATTCTGCATCTTCTTCTATTGCTTGTCGTACATATTTTGCAATCGCCCATCCTTCTAACAATCCAACTTCACCATTACGTGCACGATAAAATTTGCTTTCTGGATTTGGTACAACTGCAATAACACGTGCTTTAACCCCATTTATTTCAATATCCGCTACTAATACGGAAGGTATTTCACTAATGGAATGCTTACCTGCTGTTAACAGATTGAACCATTTTCTTCCTCTACTATTAACTAACTCCGTAGACTTTAAAACAGTAGTGTTTTCTATTAAACCAAACTCTTTAAAAATATTTTTTGCTTGTTGTGGGGAAATTTTTTCTTCAAAATTAAGTGATTTTAATAAACTTAAAAACTGATCTATTTTTTTAGTACGGTGTTTTAATTCGACTTCACCATTCCAAATAGACATAATCGCCTCTTTATAATTAGGGACGTCATCCTCAATTACAACGTCTGCAAGACCCATTTCTTTACGAGTTGCCCCACCAATCATTTGCCAAATCAACTGTTTGTTTCTTGAGTCAAGCTCACGTATACCTGCCTCTTGTTCAACTACTTCTGGACCATTCATTCCTAAACGACCTTCACGTGTCATAATTAAGGCACTACATAATCCCGCTGTCAAAGACATACCGCCAAAAGATCCAATTTTCCCTGGGATAATACCGACAACAGGTACATATTCGCGTAGCTCAACAATCGCAGAACTTACTTCTGCAATCGATAGCAGTCCATAATTTGCTTCTTGAAGGCGTACCCCACCTGTATCATAAATAATGACTGGATAAATAATATTGCCATTTTTACATTCCTTCAGTACTTTTTCTAACGTTCCTGCTAACTTCGCACCAGAAACTTCTCCTATACCACCACCTTGGAAATTTCCCTCAATAGAGATGACTACTGTTGGTTTTCCATTTAAAGTACCTTTGGCAATAATCATTCCGTCATCATATTGTGGAACGATATTTTGAGCAGCAAGATGCGGTGATTCAAGTCGATCAAAAGGTCCTAAAATTTCAAATGCGCTTCCTTTATCCAATAATTGAAACGCTCTTTCTCGTGCTAGGATTTCTACTAAACTCTCAGTTATCATTTGAGTCATTTACACTCACCTCCACCGCTTGTGCTAATCTTATTGAGACAACGCCTGGTGTTGCGCCAAAATCATTTATTGTAATAAGAGCAGAAATATCATGTTGACTAACAAATCGTTCAATTACTTTTTTCCATGTATCTTGGAACCCTGTTATTCCTGTACGAATCTCAACAATTGTTTCATTATTATTTGTCGGTTCTACCAATACTTCTAAATCTCCAGAACCAACGACGCCTACATGTGAAGGTCTATCTATTGTTTTTGATGCCGGAAATGAATATACTAATTTTTCCATTCAAACTACTCCCCTTTGTCAATTAATTGATGCGTAAGCCTCTTCCTTTAAAGAAGTTAACTGACGAACTTTATATAAATAGATTGTTGCAGCAAGTAAATCTGCACTTCCCCCCGGTGATAAGTTTCGCTCAATAAATTTTTCATTCATTTTATCAAGCTCGTTTAATTGACCAGTTTTTAATACTTTTAATGCATATTTTTTCGCATAATTTAAACCTTCTAGCCCACCTCTATGCAATAAACAGGTGTCATCTAAATTTGCCATTAAAGCTAAAAACGAATGGAATTTAGCAGTTTCATAGTTATATTTCTTTAAAGATGCTTTAAAAACTGGCAAACTATATTTTCGAATATGAGGAAATGCATGCTGAGCCTCAGCCTTCGCTCCATGAATACCGTATTTCTTAATAGCTTTTATTCCATTTGTTATTTGAGTTGGTATAAAGCGATCTTCATATCGAGCAATCTCTCCTGCAGTAAAGCATAACGTAGACTCATCAGACTGCCCATTGTGGATGGATGCTGCTGCAGTTATTAGCCCAAGTGACCAAATCGCTCCTTTATGTGTATTAACACCTTTTGTCACTCGAAACATTTCTGCTTCTCCCTCACGACCAATCTCACCAATTTTTTCTCGTAAATATTGGGACGGCTTTTTACCATAAGCAATCATTGCCATATTGTAGAAAGTATTGTGCAAACTTTTAGCTGAATTCAACATCAATGAAAAAGTTAGATCTTCATGTGAGCCTTGATTATTCATGTCAACAAGACCAGGCTTTGGAGTAAGCGAGACTTCTTCAATCAATGATGCAACTGCTAAATCAGCTAACTTTATAGCTAAAACATGCGGATCTTGCATACCCCTCACCCCTTTTATTTATTACCAGCTTCTAAATTTAACAGGTGGGGTATATAAACCACCTGACCATTGAACAAGTTCATCAATATTTTTCGCAGCGAGTAAAGAACGTTTGGCGTCTGCACGTCTAATACCTAAATCTTCTGGTTGAGCAATTAATCCTTGTTGGCGTAATCGTTCAGCTGTTTTAGGATTATGCTCCATACCGATTGGTGTAACACCTGCAATAGACGCAATCATTTCTCGTCTTTCAGAAATACTATCGGATTTATAAAGGTAGGCGATCCCTTCTTCCGTTACAACATGAGTTACATCCTCGCCATAAATCATAACTGGGGCTACTGCTAATTTAGCCTGATCTTTAACACTAATGGCATCTAAAGATTCAACAAAAACAGGCTTGTTAGCTTCTTGGAATGTTTCCGCAACTTGAACGACTAATTTTTTACCACGGGCTAGCGGATCATCAGAAGTCATCATGTTATACCAAGCCTCTGTCGAATGGCGGCGTCCCCCTGGATTGTGGCCCATATTCGGTGCTCCACCATACCCCGCAACACGCCCTTTTGTTACAGTAGATGAATTTCCTAATGCATCCATTTGCAAAGTGGAACCGATAAATAAATCAACAGCATATTGACCAGCTAATTGTGCTAGCGTTCGATTTGAACGAAGGCTTCCATCTTTACCAGTAAAGAAAATATCCCTTCTTGCTGCTACATACTGTTCCATCCCCAGCTCTCCACCGAAGCAATGTACACTCTCAACCCAACCAGATTCAATAGCAGGAATTAATGTTGGGTGAGGGTTTAAAACCCAGTTCGTACATATCTTCCCTTTCAATCCAAGAGACTCAGCATAAGTAGGAAGTAGTAACTCAATCGCAGCTGTATTGAAACCAATACCATGATTTAATGATTTCACACTATGTTTTTCATAAATACCGCGAATTACCATCATTGCTTGTAAAATTTGAATATCTGTTATATGTCGAGGGTCTCTAGTAAATAACGGTTCTAGCTCATATGGCTTATCTGCAACGACAATAAAATCAACCCATGAACTAGGTATGTCTACTCGAGGCAACTCGTCTACTATTTCATTTACTTGAGCAATGACAATCCCATCTCTAAATGCAGCAGCTTCTACTAAAGTTGGTGTTTCCTCAGTATTCGGACCTGTATATAGATTGCCGTTTCGATCTGCTTTATCTGCTGCAACAAGAGCAACTGAAGGAATTAAATCAATGAATAATCTTCCATATAATTCAATATAAGTATGCAAATCACCCAATTCTATTTTTCCATCTTCAATCATGTGAGCAATTCGTAAACTTTGAGGTCCTGCGTAAGAGAAATCTATTTTTCTAGCAATTCCCTCTTCAAATATATCCAAATGCTCTGGTCTTGAAATACTCGACATAATCATATGCAAATCGTGAACCTTTTTTGGATTCACTTGAACTAACGCTTGTGATAAAAAAGAGGCCTGTTTTTGGTTATTCCCCTCTAATACAACACGATCACCTGGTTTTATTAAAAGCTCTAACGCTTCAACGATATGCTCAGTAGGAATAAGGACACCATCAACTAAGTCCTTTACACTTTCAATTCTTTCTTTTTTTGCTTGTAATCTTGTTGTCCAAGATTTCGTTGCTTTCTCCACATTTGTCAACACCATTTTATACACCCCTATTTGTTTAGTTTGACATTCTATCAATTACGCCTTGGCGTAATTGCACCTGTCGCTTCGCTTTCGGTGCAGCTATATGTGTCCGGATTTCGGACCCGTGTTTACACGAGTCAACTCCATTATGAAATCGCATGACTCGCCAGAGGCTTTATCTTCATTTTAGTTTAGGTTTGTACACCCATTGAATAGAAGAAAAATCTGTATTCATCTCCTACCTATAGAGGTTGGAGTCTTCTCCTGAATGAAGATAAAAACAGTCCTCAATACTATTTTTAGAAATGGCAATCGTTCGAACATCTGAAAATGCCTGATTTGCTAGCTTGCTTAAAACATCGCCTGGTGGCATTTCGATAAATAATCTAGTACCAATTTCATAAAGTAAATTTACTGAATCATGCCATCGAACTGGGTAGCAAATACTATTTGCCAAGTCTTCTTTTACAGCATCCGCCTGCCTTAATAACCTAGAATTAATATTACTTGATATCGGAATTTTCGGTCTTTTTAAATTGAGCTTATCCAACTCGTTTAGTAATTTCTCACTTACATTTTGAAATAACGGGCAGTGAGAAGGTGTTGAGACATTTAATAAATGTGCATTTATAGCTCCATGACTTTTCACATAATCAATTACTTTCTCTAACCCCTTTAAAGAACCAGATAACGTAATTTGAGTAGGTGAATTTCGGTTTGAAACATACACTGGCTCCTCTTTATGAAAGAAATTATTCACAATTTCTGATAGTTGATCTTCATCTAAACCTAATACAACAGCCATCCCATAGCCTGTATCACAAGTTTGTTCCATCAATTCTCCACGAAGAGTGACCAGTTTGAGCGCTTCCTCGAATGATATTACCCCAGAAGCAACAGCTGCCCCAAATGCCCCAACGGAATGACCCGCAACATAACTAGGTACTATCCCATTTTTTTCAAACACTTTATAAGTGCTGACAGATGCAATTAGTAAACATTGCTGTACAGCTTTTGTTGTTGAAAGGGATTGTTTACTATGCAATGTATCAATTGGAATTTTTAATATTTCACTGCTTTCTTCTAGAACATCTTTAACAATCGGATCATTTGGTAAATCATTTAACAACCCTTCATATTGCGGGCCTTGACCCGGGAAGAGAAACGCACTTTTCATGAAACCCCTCCTCGCTAGAACAATGTTTTACGTACATTGAAAATTACATCCTCTGTATGCTTACGTAGTAGAGAAATTAATTCATCTACCTGGTTTTCTTTTAATAATTCATATATTTTGTGGTGTTCGCCTTTGGACTTATTAATGGTCTCATCGTTTGAGAAATGGATTCCTTGAATTCGTAACAAAGGAAGGCAAATTTTACTATAAACTCCTTCTAAGACCGTGCTTTCACTAAATTTCATAAGGGTAAAATGAAAGGCATAGTTTAAGTGAGTATATTCAATTTGATCTGTGCATTTCTCCATTTTTTTTAAAATCTTTTTCATTTCTTCTAATAGTTCTTTCTTTTTATGTGGCTCAACAATTCTCTTAGCTGCTAGAAGCTCTAAATTATTACGAACATCTAATAAATCCTGAATTTCAGTTAATGTATATCCTTTTATAAAAGCCCCTTTTCTAGGGATTCTTTCGATAAGGCCCTCTGTTGCAAGTAAATATATTGCTTCTCTAACTGGGGAGCGACTAGTATTAAACATTTCAGCATAAACACTCTCAACAATTTTGTCTCCTGGTTTCAATTCAGAGTTTAATATTTGCTCCATTATTTTTTCTGCAATATTTCTTGAAAGCGCATTATCTAATGGGTAGTTAAAATATTCCATAGCATCACTTCCTAAAAATTTGTTCGACCACATTTCGGTCGACTGTGTACATAAATCATAAAACAATTAAAATTAAATTTCAATCGAAAATTCATATTTTTTCTAAGTTATGCATTTTTTTGGTTGATTTATATTTTTTAATAATTTATGATGAACTCAGAATACAGTCGACTGAATATTCGTTAAATGAAAAAATAAACAAAGGGGTGTAAGGGTATGGTGATTTATGGTGTTGCTATTTTAGCAGGTTGTTTCTTAGTTGGTACGATTGCCGGGGAATTCATTGGGGCTTTAATGGGAGTTGACTCAAATGTAGGCGGCGTAGGAATTGCCATGTTACTGTTAATTATTGTAGTCGATAAGCTTGTTAAATCCGGAAAAATTAGCAAACCAGCACTCGACGGCTTAAGTTTCTGGAATCAAATGTATATTCCTGTAGTAATTGCAATGGCTGCTAGTCAAAACGTGTTAGGTGCATTAACAGGTGGCCCTCTAGCTATTTTATCTGGTATTGCAGTAGTACTTATAAGCTGGGCTTGTGTTCCCTTACTTAGTGGAAAGCAAAAAGAAGCTGCAATCACCAATACTGTAATAGGTGGTGAAGCAGATGCTTGATATGATTAAAGGGGTATTTGTAGATAATGGATTAATAGTGTCTTTTTTAGTAATTGGTATTACAATGTGGTTTGCCTATTTAATTTCTAATAAATTAACAAAGGGTATGATTCATGGATCTGCAATTGCCATTGTTCTTGGTCTAGTTTTAGCTTATATCGGTGGCGTTGCAACTAATGGATCTAAAGGACTTTCAGATGTTTGTTTTCTAGCGGGGGTAGGCTTTCTAGGTGGAAGTATGCTACGAGATTTTGCAATTGTAGCTACTTCTTTTGGAGCAAACTTTGACGAAATTAAAAAAGCTGGTCTTCGCGGAATCATATCACTATTTATAGGTGTTCTACTGTCATTTATTGTCGGTGTCATTTTTGCCTTTATGTTTGGTTATACTAATCCAATCGATATGACAACAATTGGTGCTGGCACAGTTACTTATATTGTCGGACCGGTTACAGGTGCTGCATTAGGTGCAAGTTCAGAAGTCATTGCAATTAGTATTGCAGCTGGTTTAGTTAAATCAGTACTAGTAATGATTGGTACACCATTTGTAGCCAAATATATCGGCTTAAATAATCCTGTGACAGCTATGGTTTACGGTGGATTAATGGGCACAACTTCTGGCGTAACTGGTGGATTAGCTGCGACTGATCCGAAATTAGTTCCTTACGGTGCTGTAACAGCCACTTTCTATACTGGTTTAGGCTGTTTATTAGCCCCAACTATTTTATTCCTAATTACAGATATGGTTTTCTAAATATAATGTAAAAAGACCGTCAAGCTTTTCGACGGTCTTTTTACATTATTTTAATAGTGCTTAAATTACTTTAAAACGTTATGACATTATTCACACTCTCTCAAAATAAACTCCATCATCATCTCCGGTTCATCAGTGAAAATTGCATCAATGCCGCTATTTAATAGTAATTTTACATACTCTTTTTCATTTACTGTATATACACGAACTAAAGAACCTTTTTGAATAGCATCTAGTACTGGTTGGCGGAATGCTGATGGTAAAGAAACGTGTAATGCCTTTGCAGGAATTAACTTCTGGTACTCCGTTAAATTCAATACTACATTTGCAAACAATGACGCATTTTCAACGTTAGGAGCTATCTGAGCTATTCGTTGAACTGATTCGTGATCAAAGGATGAGATTATTACTTGATCCAATAATCCGAACTCGTCAACCTTTCGTAAAACGAGTTCTTCTATTTCAGGATAGAAGAAAATATCAGACTTTATTTCAATATTAATACGGAAATTAGTATTACTAAAAACAGCTAACACTTCAGATAATGTAGGAACATTCTCTCCAGCAAACTCTTCACTAAACCATGATCCATAATCATATTGACGAAGTTGTTCCAATGTCATATCTTTTACAAACCCACTTCCATTTGAAGTGCGATCTATAGACTCATCATGTATAACGACAATTTGCCGATCCTTCGTTAAATGAACATCAAATTCTACACCATAAATGGGTAACGCAGCAGCAGCTCGAAAAGCGGCTATCGTATTTTCAGGGTATTTTGCTGAGTAACCGCGATGAGCGATAATTTTCACGTTTCACAATCTCCTTCTCCACTGTAGCTTTTAAGCTAAAACTGTAATAGCTTTATATATACAATTAGAATAAAACAAGTATTATCCATTTTTAGGTTTTTTACAAAAACATTAAGATAACTTAACAAACAATAAATAGAAATTGGAAGTTTTTACTTAAATAATCGATCAAGTTCTCTTTCAATCAAAGCCCGAATTCTTTCTTGATCGATTCTCACTAACTCCATTAAAATGTGTAATGCTAACCCATCTATTAAAGCATGCAAATGGACAATCTCCTCTTCTATTATGAGATTTTCCTTTAATAATCCTTGGTCATTTAGTTTATTTATCATTAAGGTAATTCCTTTATGAACAGAGTCCTCTTTTAGTTCTTTCTTTCGTAATTTGTATGAAATGTACTCCAACCAAACTTGCATCTCAACTATACGTTCACCTGTTGGAACAAGTTCCATTAACATGTTTAATGCAATTTGTTTCGGTGGTAATGGTTGCATTGTATGTTCTATAATTCGTTCTGTTGCTTTCTCTTCGACAAGTTGCATTGCAAACTCAAGCAGTTCTTCTTGTGTACTAAAATAATGACGAACTGCACCAAGAGATAAATTCGCCTCCTTCGCAATTGAACGTACAGATGCTCCCTCTAACCCTTCCCTAGCGATGACATTCCAAGTAGCTTTTGCAATTAATGCTTTTCTTTCTTCATGATTTACTATCTTTGGCATGAATTAATTATAACTTAATTTTTTAAATAATACATTTGTATTATTTAAAAGTCCGTGTTAGTATTTTGATACAAACGTATTAAATAAATCAAAAGAGGAGCAAGTAATCAATGGTAAAATGGATTATTGCAGCCGAAGTTGCTTTTTGGATCGCTATTATTGCAGGCTTATTTGCAAGATATGTATTGAAGAGGAAAAAAGTTAGTATCTTGTTGTTTTTATTAACACCAATAATTGACTTAGCTCTAATAGCTTTAACCATTGTTGATTTACGAAATGGCGCAACAGCTACTGTTTCACATGGGTTAGCAGCAATTTATATAGGTGTCTCAATTGCTTATGGAAAATCTATGATTGCATGGGCAGATAATAAATTCCAAACATGGTTTTTGAAAAAATCTTCTCCTAAAAATACACTTGTAGGCTTAGAGAAAGGTATTTATGAATTGAAGATGTTCGCAAGACATATCATTGCTTTTGTCATCGGTAGTGCAATTTTTTGGTTTATAATTACATTCATAGGTAGCAGTAGTACAGATGCTATAACTGGCGTTTGGAAAACTTGGTCACTTGTTTTATTGATTGATGGAATCATCAGCTTATCCTACTTAATTTTCCCTAAAAAACCTGCGTCAAAATAACAAATATAAGAGAGTGTCCAAAAAGCCAGATTTTGAACATCTTCTTATCTCCTTCCTTCACTGAAATTGGTGTCCGTTATTATGCAGAGGGAAACTATTGGACACAAATGTTTGTTAGCCATTAACAAAAGCTGTTCAAAAATCCTTAAAAAAACGGTTTTTGAACAGTTTTTCATTCAATATATAATCCTTTTAATCCTTGTTTCTTTTTAAAATAATATTTAACGCGAAAATAGTAAAAGCCATTAATAACATATATTTTATATACTTTGAATCAGTTTCATCAAAAGATAGGAAATAAATGCATAGTAAACTTGCAATAATTATGTAGCTAACAATTGTTTTTAGCATCTTTTCCCTCCCGCTATACATAACCTTAGTCCAAATAATTATGTATAACTTTACCATAATGTTTTTAACTGACCAATGTTCAAACTTCACTTCATAAGGAAAATTTAGTAAGATTAAAATCTATCTTTTATTTGTACGAATCAAATTAACACAAACGATTGGAGGATAGGTTTTAATGGTTGAGGTAAAGCAAAAGGAGTTCCAGAAAGAAGTTGATCGTTTAGAATATACAAAACAGTATATGGATGAAATTCTTGAAGCTTCACGAAGAGATTTAAAAGCAGTACAAAACAAAATTAAAGAATCTATGGCAAACCTCGAGTACATCGATTCAAGTGATAGCTATATCAATATATTAACCAACTCAAGATTTTTTGAGTTAGCATTAAATCAAAAAGAAAGTCTTGAAGCAGTAAAGAAAAAACCTTATTTTGCACGAATTCATTTTCAGCGGAAAGGTGAAGCGGAGGAACTTTTATATATAGGCAAGACTTCTCTATTCCATAATGAAACCTTTGAACCGATTATTGTAGACTGGCGTTCTCCTGTTGCAAATGTTTATTATGATGGCCGTCTTGGAGAAATAACCTATGAAGTACGTGATGAAGAATATTTTGGGCATTTATTTTCCAAGCGACAATATAAAATAGAAAATGGTCAGTTATTAAGCTTTCAAGATGTTGATTTAACAACAAATGATGAATTACTTCAAGACGCCCTTTCTGGCAAAGCTGATGTTCGATTAACAGAAATAGTAGCAACGATACAAAAAGAACAAAATGAAATTATTCGAGCTCATTTACGTCAACCAATTTTAGTACAGGGGGCAGCGGGGAGTGGCAAAACTACGATTGCGCTCCATCGAATTTCGTACTTTTTTTATACAATGGGTGAACATTTCAATCCGGAGCAACTAATGATTTTAGCACCAAATAAGTTGTTTATTGATTATATAGGAGACGTTTTACCTGAACTTGGTGTTGAACATATTTGTCAAACTACCTATTCTGAATATGTCCAAAAGGCAACAGGAATAAAATTGAAGCTACAAAATCCAAATGAATGGTTGGAGGAGCTAGTAGAAGACGGAATTAATGCTCTTCCTTCATTTAATATTCCCCAAATTAAAGGCTCGCTACTTTATCGTAATATTTTAGATCGTTATATAAAAATACACGAACAAAACTTAGCAAAACTCTTTGATGAGGATGTGTTTATTGAAAAATATCGCATTATGCGAGGCAGCCATTTAAAGAAGCTTTTCTTAATTGAATTTGCTTATATGCCAATTGAAAAGCGGCTTGAACGTATTAAAAAGGTTGTCCAGACAGAGGTAAAAAGAAAATCTAAAGCAGTACTTTCTACATTAAATACACGTTATGAAGAAATAATTGGGAAAGCGTTAAGTGGACTTCGTGATCCAGATAAACGCCGTGAAACTGTAACAAAATTTATCGATGAACGTGATGAACGTATTCCGAAAATAAAACAACTCTCTAAATCTGCTGCAACAGTCTATATGCGACGTTTTGAAAAAGTAAAAATAAAACCAATGTACAGAAAACTGTTAACGGATCGATTACTTTTAAGAGAAGTGGCGCCAGAGTGGACATTTGAAGAACAAGAGCAGTTTATTCGCTCTCACAGAAAAGAACAATGGACGTTAGAGGATTTAGCTGCACTTTATTATTTACATGCAAAGATTAAAGGTATTACTGATGAATGGAAAATGCGAGTTGTCTTTATCGATGAAGTTCAAGATTATAGTTTATTTCAGCTGGCCGCATTAAAAGAAGGCCTTAAAACTGATATGTTCACAATGGTTGGGGATTTAGCTCAAGGCATTCATAGTTATCGTTCTTTAACTGAATGGTCTTCAGTACTAGAGTTATTTCCACGCGCCAACTATTTCACGCTACAAAAAAGCTATCGAACAACGATTGAAATTATGGAAATCGCCAATAAAATTTTATCGAAAATGGATGAAGAATTACCATTAGTAGAACCTGTCGTTCGCCATGGTAATGAACCTACTTTTATTAAAAGTGATGAATTTAATGCTCAACAAATTGACAACATTTACAATCAAATCAAACAAAATGGTCATCAATCCATTGCCCTTATTTGTAAAACAACAAAAGAAGCAACGGAATTTGCTAAAAAATTAACTGATTCAGGTGTAGACGCTCAAATTTTAAATGAGGATTCAGAGTTAAGAGGTTCTAAACTTCTCATCGTTCCAAGTCATTTAGCAAAAGGTTTAGAATTTGATGCAGTTATCCTTGCAGCATTTGAAATCCCTTATTTTGATACAGTAATTGATCGAAAACTATTATACGTTGCTTTAACCCGCGCCATGCACGAATTATATTTAGTTGGACCAAGTAAGGAAGTATTTCTGCTGGAGGAAATACAAAAAATCATTGAATAATATAGATATCAATAAAGCTACTCTTGCTATTTAAATCAGCACAGAGCAGCTTTATTTTCTAGGTGGAACGCGTACAAAATTACGCTTTTTTTCAATTTTTTTCACCACAATTTTACGGAAAGCTTTCCACAACGAAATCTTTGTTTTTACTTTATGTTTTGGCTGTGGTAATGCGGGCATTCTCATTGTAATCACTCCTTTTATTTTAATATATTAAAATAAAAAGGAAATTATTCTTTTAAATTAAAGGAAAGGCAACAATCTCCTTATATTTTGGTGTTTTTTCAACGTGGGATTCGTAAAGAACTATTTCTTTTACTTGAAATGAATATTCCTCCCCTCCATCCTTTATTCGTAAAAGGGAATCATGATTGAAAGATCGATCACTCACCCATTTTCTTGCTAACGTAATATGTGGACGAAATGGCTTTTTATCTAGTTCGAAGCCCGATTTTACACAACTATTATATACTTTCTTTTGAATTTCCATTAATCTCTCTGATCGTTGAACATCAGCCCAAAATATTCTTGGACTTTTTGCTGCACCAAATATACCAAGCTCGTTCAGTACCATAGAAAATGATTGTTCACCAGCTAAAATTTCGCTAGTTGCTTCAATGGAATTTTTCAGCCTATTCTCTTCTACAAACCCTAAAAAGGCAAGTGTAATATGGTAATCTTCAGGATAAACCCAGTTTTTAAATGGAAACTCACTTTTTTTAGTTTGTATCCACTCATTTAAAAAAGATTTCACTTCATTTGGTAACTTTACAGCATAAAAATAATGATGGTTGAGTGCCATGAATTTTCTCCTTTTTATACAATTTTTAAATTAATGTATTTAATTAGAAATTTCCCTTATAAGAATAATGTAAAATCGCGTTATAGACTTGTATGAAGTTATTCTACTTCTCCTCTTACTAGACGTTTAATACGGTTCTCTTTTAGTATGTCCCTGAAATCCAAATGAAATTAGTAGATTAGATTTTTTATAGAAACCACTTTAAGTATTGTATTTCCACCCTTCATTTGTTTTATATAGCTATTATTTCTTTTTCCATCTCCTTGTAGACTTCATTTAACTAGTAGGCGTATTCATTTATTTTTATAAAAGTTCCTATCTCCTCTCTTTTGCAAAGAGGCATTTTTTGTAATTAGAAAAGAATATTTTTTTAAAACTATTACATTTATTACTATGTGCATAAAGACAGGAGACTTCACATGGAAAGCCCCATTTATTATTCACCTATCGTGAAAAATTTATATATTAAATGATCATTCTAATATTAAATCTAACAACCAACAGATTTTCCAATCGGATCAATTTAGTGAATGTATGTTAATGGCACAAGAGCAGTTTAAAATGTTATTAGAACAACTACAAAGTATGAATTTGCTTATTCAGCAAAATTCAATCAAACATCAATTACAACAAAGCAGTTTAAATAATGGCTTCGCTCAACATTTAAATAGTTATCAATCTTTCAAAAAAGCGCTCATTGATGAGATGCAAATTGTAAACGAAAAAGTGGATTCACTTTCAGATTCTCTTTCATTAAATCAAGAAAAAGTAAAAAGTGATATGCAGAATATGGAGTCAAAGCTGTTAAAAGAATTAAATTTACAAAATGAAATAATTTGGGTTAATAGTGAAACAATGAGTGTTACTATTACTAATAAAAAGGCAGTATCCATTAGTAAAGGTTTGTAGAAACCCCACTGCTACATCGTTCTACTTTTCGGATTATTTTGATGACTATTTTTCAACTTCAAAAAGCTCTGACAGCAATTTTCTGCCTCAGAGCTTTTCATTTATTAAACTTTATGAAACTAATTTTAATCCTACACTTGCACATAAAATTATGATAATACATAAAATCCTTTTCCAATCTTTTGATTCACTATAAATGAACATCCCAACAATAGTACCCCCTACAACGCCAATCCCCGTCCAAATCGCATATGCAGTGCCCATTGGAATTGTCTCCATCGAATAGTTAAGCAACATTAAACTCAGCCCAAAACCAAGAAATAAAAAAACAAGAGGCTTCCAACTTCTGCTTATACTATATTGATTCATCATTGCAACACCAAAAGTCTCTAAAACCCCTGCAATAATTAAAGATATCCACGCCATTAATTTTCTGCCTCCTCATGCTTTTTTTCTTCAGTTACTAACTTCAATCCAATAACGCCTACTAATAACAACAAAATTAATAAAATTTTTATTATATTAAATGGTTCATCGAAGAATAATATCTCCGAAATAACAGCACCAGCCGTACCTAATCCTACAAATACAGCATAGACCGTCCCTGTTGGTAGTTCCTGTGTTGCTTTTAACAAAAAGTAATTGCATGCAAGAATAGCAAGTATTGTCCCCGTCCATTCCAATATTGTATCGGCATGGGCTAATCCAATGACCCAAAATATTTCGAGTAGTGATGCAAGGAAAACCTTTAACCAAGATTTCATTTTATTACCTCCTAATAAATAAAAAAAACCTAAGAGATATTCATCATATCTCCCAGGCTTTTATCCTTCCGTGACACAGCAAGCTGTGAGTTTTCTCTCGGACCAGACCATGTATAACATGCGGAACCCTAGAAAACATTTTTACGTATCTAATTGTCTTGTATTATGTCACATTTTTACTAAATGTTCAAGCAAACAATTGTGCATTTATGCGTAACGCTTGAATTATCAAGGGATTGACTTTGTATACTTTTACATCTATTAATTTCATTAGGTAAATTACATGTTAACATTTATAATTTGATTTAAGAGATACGCTTAATTCATCATATATTTAGGAGGGATGGGATGACAAACGATAAGCAAAATGACTATGAGCCGATAAGCGAGGAAGAACTAATTGAACTTGTACTGGAAGAGCAAAAAAAAGCGCTTGAGAAAGAACGTCAAGATCGTTTATCGGGTAACAAAAAAGAGTGGAAACGCCCTATTTCAATCCGCCTTTTTGCTTGGATAATGGCTACTATGCTAATGTTCAGTACTTTTGCAGTAATTTTTGAGATTTATTCAATCCCTGCTATAGAATTTTTAAAAACATCTGCTTCACTTTCAGGACAAGAAAATATTAGAGAATATAAAAAAGCAGTCGTTGAAATTACAACAAACGATGGCAAAGGAACTGGTTTTTCGATTTCAAACGATGGATACATAATAACAAATGAACACGTAATTGAGGATGCATTAACTATAACTGTTACCTTTCCTGATGATGGACTATTTAAAGGACAAGTAGTAGAAAGTTTTCCCGATATTGATTTAGCTATTTTAAAGGTAGAAGGTGAGAAACACCCCCATTTAACATTAGCAGATTCGTATAAACCTATCAAAAATGAAGCCATTTATTTTATTGGGAATCCGCTTAATTTTTCTGGGATAGCAAATGAAGGAAAGGTTATTGATTATACTTTACTTTCAGATTGGGAACAACAAGTGATTATGTTAGATGCTCCTGTCTATCGTGGAAATAGCGGCAGTCCTGTTATTAATGAAGCTGGGAAGGTAATCGGCATTATTTTTGCCACAACGAAAGATGATGAATATGGACATGTCGGCTTATTTGTACCAATTGATTTATTACAAAAACAGATAAACTTTCTGAAATAGCGAGTAAATCTGGACCATTATTTTTTTCTTCATTCAGCTTTCAGTAGAGTTAAAATAATCACCTACCAATTGGTTAAGGTGATTTTTTTATGGGAATAACTCAACGAATTTGTTATTAATTAGAGAAATTAACTCTATACGATAATTTCCTTAACCTAATCATAAAGGGTTCTGCATTCTTACACAGAACCCTTAATCTACTTTATCTTTTAATCATAATAACGATTGTCCACATAATAGCAGAATACTGTATTGATTCTAATACTGAACCGTCATATAGTACGAAAAATGACGCAAGGAAGATGCAAATGTATAAAAAGATTGCTTGGATTAATTTCAACTTCTCAACTCCAACTCGAAAATCTATTTATTCATTACATCTTATTAATCTATTTATTATTTTATGTTTTCTACTTTGGATTCTTATCGCAATTTATCTTTACACAAACAGAAGTGTGTAAGAGAAGCTTTTAACAGGCTTATTTATTAATTTCATTTCCTTGCTCCCCTTCTATGTAAGCATCTCCAATTTATTCTTATAAAACTTAATTAACGTTTCGGATTTTATTTTATCTAACTTCATGAATGGAAATCTATTTTCCCGCTTTACTATAAATTAAAAATGTCGAAATCCTTTAATTTCATTAATCTTGTAAGATTTAAATGACTAAAAACGACAGACTACTTTGTTTACTATATTTTTATAGTAAATTAGGTTGACAATAAATCTAATATTTGAGTTTAATATTTCAAATGTTCTTAATCAATATTTGTAATAAACAACTATATTTTGTTATATGAATAAAATGATTAATTCTCTTTCATTTCTCGACATTTCTATATTTCAAGAAAGTTAAATTGTAAATTGAATTGACAATAAAACTAACAAATAAACTTATTATTTCTATTAAGAATAGACTCATTTAATTAATAAAGTTCGAACTTTATTATTGTTATATATTTTTATAATGAATTTTTGTCATCGACATCCATATTTTCTCACAATATTTTTTCTGTTAACTAAGTTGACGAAAACGATAATATGTAATCGCTAATTAATAAAGGTAGTTAATGATATGCTAATTCCCACTATAAAACTTAACTTTTTTAATAAAACGATAATCTTGATTACAATCCTCGACAACATTATTCATAAATAATCAACCAATAGTCATCCTAGTTTACAAAAATTCAAGTATTTCTTTTTATACTATCCCCTTTTGACAATTCTCCGTTTTCTGCTAGAGTTCTATTTTATTAAAAATTAAATTACAGTTTTCACACTAACATTTCTCAACTATAATCGACATCCTCTAGTACAGCCATTTAAATTTCCACTAATTAAAAACACCAATTATTTTGTTTATTGGAATAAAATGTATAGAATTGAATTAGTAGAAATCTAATGATAACTAACAAGATCAACTTTAAACTTTAGGAAAGAAGGTATTTATTCATGTTAAACAAAGTTCAACTTGGAAAGTCCGATTTATTTGTTAATCCAATTGGTTTAGGTGCAAATACTGTCGGGGGACATAACTTATACCCTAACTTGGATGAAGAAGTAGGTAAGGATTTAGTTCGTACTGCTATTCATCATGGAATAAACTTTATTGATACTGCATTTAGTTATGGGCCTAAACGTTCTGAAGAATTAATTGCCGAAGTGGTTAAAGAAAGTGGAAATCGCCATGAACTTGTGATTGCTACAAAAGTAGCTCAAAAATATGTAGATGGTAAAACAAAAATTGATAACTCTCCTGCCTTTTTACGTAGTGAGGTTGAAAAAAGCTTAATGCGACTTCAAACAGATTATATCGATCTACTATATATTCATTATCCGGATGATCAAACACCTAAGGATGAAGCAGTAGGTGCATTAAAACAATTAAAAGATGAAGGAAAAATCCGCGCTATTGGAGTTTCAAATTTCTCATTAGAACAATTAAAAAAAGCTAATAAAGATGATTATGTTGATGTAGTACAAGGTGAATATAATTTATTAAGCCGTTTTGCAGAAACAAATTATTTTCCATATACAATTGAGAAAAACATTACTTTTATACCATACTTTCCATTAGCTTCCGGATTACTTACAGGTAAATATACAAAAGACTCTACTTTCAGCGATTTACGTAATAGACTTCCTTACTTTCAAGAAGATGTATTAGCTCAAAACGTGGAAAAAGTAGAAAAGTTACGTGATATTGCCAACAGTAAAAACGTCGAGATAACGCATATTGTTCTTGCATGGTATTTAACTCAAGAGGCAATTACAGCAGTAATTCCTGGTGCGAAAAACTCTGAGCAAGTACTTAATAATTTAAAAACATTAGATATTCAATTAAGTAATGATGAAATTAAAACGATCGATCAGATTTTTAAAATCTAATAATAAAAAAGTGCCCATTAAGAAATTTCTTAATTGGGCACTGTTCTATTTTTATGTTAGAGGACGACGACGAAGAAGTATATAGCAGCACCTATAAAGAGCAGGACACCAATCATTGTTGTTATCTTCCCAAGTAGTTTTAGCCATCTTTTTCTTTCAGATGAGACCAATAAAATCTCAACTAATCCTAAAGTCATTAATACGATGGAGAGTATAAAGAATCCTAACAATAACATTGTTTACTCACCTCCTCCTATTTCCACACTATGCAAGAGAAGAAAAAGCGTGTAATGAAGGAGGCTAATAAGTAAAAAATTTTACTTCAGACTGTTGACAAACGCTTTCATACTGCGTTGCTTCCTCGCTCGTCCGCTCATGAAGGAAACTTCTATTCGCGTCTTCACTCGGCTGCGCGCCTTTGCATCTGCCGCTTCGCTTTCGATGCAGAGTAAACTGTCTGACAAGCGTTTTCAAGACAGCCTGGCTAGTTGCTTCTAAATGATTAGAAAATGAAAAAGAGTGCAGACAAAGTCAAAATTGACTTTGTCTACACTCTGAAGTAAAAAATTTTACTTTTCTTTATACTGATACATTATTCTATTAAAGGGGGGGTCTAATATTTAGTGGCTCTTAAAGCCTTAATCTAACGGTTCTAACTTACTTTCTATCTCATCTCTTCGTTCTTCTAAAAACGGAGGCAAGTCTAATTTTTCACCTAATGTTTCAACATCCGCATCGACTGTAAAGCCCGGAGCATCAGTTGCAATTTCAAATAATATTCCATTTGACTCACGGAAGTAAAGACTTTTAAAGTAAAAACGATCAACAATACCAGATGACTGGTAACCACGTTCCTTCACTTTTTCATTCCAGTAGGACAATTCTTCGTCATCTTTTGCGCGTAACGCTAGATGGTGTATACTTCCACGACCTGGTCTTTCACTAGGACCATCCATTTCTTTAACTAAAATTTCACCAAATCCTTGACCCTTAATGGATTGTAAAAGTACATATTCCGCTAATCGTTCTTTCACAACAAATTGAAATATTTCAGTTAAAGTTCTCTCTAATTTGCTAGAATTTTTTACCGTTATTTCAATAGTACCCATTCCTAAAATTTGATGTTCATTTGGAACAGAGGAATTCTCCCAAATAGTCCAAAACTGTGGGACATCCTCCCCATTATTGTTTAGTAATATTAATCGCAACCCTTCTGGATCTTCAAACGGGAGTGCTTCTCTTCCTGCGTAACGCACGATTTCATCATGTTTTACGTTTAGCTCTTCAAAACGTTTTTTCCAATAATGTAAACTTTCTATCGATGGGACAAGTAATCCGATTTGTGTAATCGCATTAGTTCCACGATATGTCCTTCCAACCATCGGAATTTCAAAGAATGTTAAACCTGTTCCAGGACTTCCTACTAAATCCCCAAAAAATAAATGATACATAGATGGATCATCTTGGTTTACTGATTTCTTGACTCTACGTAACCCTAATAAATTTTTATAAAAGTTATCATTTTTCTTCGCATTTTTTGTAATCATTGATATATGATGATGACCTAATATTGTTGTCATTTCTGTCCCACCTTTTTACGTGCATTTAATAAAAGTATTATATCTCGAATTCGAGATAATTTCAAACATATTCATTTCGCACCTATAAAAAAAGCATGCCCATTTAATAAAAAATGGACATGCTTTTTTTAAAAAATATAACTAATTAATAACCCCACTGATAATAATAGTGAAAATAATGTATTTGTAATTGCTGTAGATTTCATTGCAATTTTCATATATTGAGGCTCAATAGCACCCTTTTTGAATCCTTGAATTGCAGAAATTGGTTTTTTTACACTTAACAATATAAGTAATGCCCATATACTAATTGGTGTTACAACAACTAGTACGATAATCCACAAATACGAAACGACAAAAGCAACAGCTAATGCATTAATCGCTCTTTCTCTTCCTAGTAAAATTGGAAGAGTTTTTCTTCCACCTCTTGTATCTTCCTCAATATCACGGATGTTATTTGACATATTAATGGCTCCGACTAAAATCCCGACAGGAATCGAAAGAAATAAAGATGTTAGTGTAATAGTATTTGTTTGAATAAATGTAGAAATTAATACAAAGCCTGTACCCATTAATGCTCCTGAAAATAATTCGCCAAATGGTGTATATGCAATTGGAACTGGTCCACCAGTATATAAGTAACCAACCGCCATACCAAATAAACCAATTACAACTAACCACCAGCTACTGCTCATACAAATATAAATACCGATAAAAGCAGCAATAATATATAAAATAATAGCTACAGTTAATACATTTTTTGGCTTTAAGCCGTGACGCACAATTCCCCCACCAATCCCTACTGATTCGGCAGTATCTAAACCTCGCTTAAAATCGTAATATTCATTAAATAAGTTCGTAGCGATTTGTAAACATAAACAAGCCAACATCATGGCACTAAATAAAAGCCAATTAATTTCTGTTTCAAAAAGTGCTATTACTGTTCCCAAAATAACTGGAGCAAATGTCGCTGTTAATGTATGGGGGCGAGTCATTTTCCACATTAATTTTGCGGGACTCATTTGATTTTGATTTTCCATAAATCTATTCAACTTCCCTACTTTTAAAAGTTTAAAATGTTTTAATCACATTAAATCATTATATCAAATTTATTAAGAAAAGCGGAGCGCGTTCGTTCAGCCGCGACAAGCGCTGGAGCTTCTACCGCAAGAGTGCTTGCACTCGAGGATAGAAGCGAAGCGACCTCGAGCGGCTAACGCGCGGAGCTAGACAATAAGAAAAGCGGAAGGCGCTCGCTTAGCTCCGACACGCACTGGAGAAACTCGACAAGTGTGCTTGCACACGTAGGAGAGTTTCGAAGTGACGCGAGGAGCTAGCGCCTGGAGCTAGACAACTAAGAAAAGCGGAGATCGCCCGTTTAGCTCCGACAACAACTGGAGGGGCTGACGAAAGGGCGCTTTTTGCCCTTGACGGAAGCACCGAAGTTGTCGAGGAGCTGGCGATCGTAGCTAGACATAAGAAAAGCGGAGCGCGTTCGTTCAGCCGCGGTCGACGAAAACGCCACATCCATGTGGCATCGTCGACATGATTCACATCGTGTGAACCTCAAGAGCTGGAGCTTCTGCCGCAAGAGTGCTAGAAAAGCGGAAGCCCCTAGTTTAGCCCACCATTAACCTTCTTTTTAATTTAAAAAGCCCACAAATCCTCGTACGAATTTATGGACCCTATCCAGCTATTCACCACTATAAACAAAATAATCAACCTGCATCGATTTTATAAATCCAGCATTTTCATAGACTGCTAGCGCTCTTTCATTTTCAATCTCTACATCGAGCATTACCATTTTTTCGCCATTTCGAAAAGCAAAATCTTTTACCCAATTTAATAAGGCTGTTCCAACACCTAGTCCTTGTTTAGAAGGGTGAACTGCTAATGCGGTAATCCATTGTACTTCCCCTTCTTTTGAAGAAGTAACTGTACCCGCTACTTCGTCGTTAACCATTGCGATCCATAAAATTCGATTATCTGTTGATGTATTATATGAAATTAACTCTAATGCCTCTTCTCTTAAATCCCCAAAAGTTTCAATTAAAATTTCAATTAATTGTTCTTTATCTGATGCTTCAATATATGGTCGAATATATATATTATCATTTGGTTTCATTATTTCCGGTTTAGCTTCAAATGTTGCTTCTGAAAAACTATAAGAATATCCGTACTTTTCAACAAACTTTCTTCTAGGTTTATCATTTTCTATTACTAATGCTAGCTCTCCTTCTGCACCTCTTTGATGCAAACCGTCCTCTAGCACTTTTAATAATGCTTCATCAATTCCAATTTTTCGATACATTGGAGAAACTAAAATAGACCATTCATATGTATTCAATCCGATTTGATCCATAGCACTGGCTACACCAACAAGCTGACCTTGTTGTTCGTCATAGGCAAGAACAAAAAAACCTCGTACATTCGTACTCATAGATTCAGATAAATTTAACACTGTACAGTAATTGTATTGATCTGCCACAAAAGCATCATTACATAACATTTTGATTTCTTTATAGGTTTCACCGTCAATTGGGAAAGATGCAGTCATGATTGAAAAATTCATATAAAATGATCCCCGATTCTGTTTAAAAGTCTTTTTTATTTTAGTAAAACTATTAAGCTCTATCAAGAGATTGTTGGCAATTACATATAATTCCCTTGGTCATTCATAAAATGCCAGATTGTTTAAGCATATTAGCATAAATGCCATCTTGCTCCAACAATTGTTGCTGACTACCTGCCTCAACAAGTTTACCTTCTTTCATTACAAAAACAACATCTGCGTTCCGTACAGTATTTAAACGATGTGCAATAACAAAGCTTGTACGTCCTTTCATTAGAGCCTCTAATGCTTGCTGTATTTTTTCTTCTGTAACGGTATCGATACTACTTGTTGCCTCGTCCAGTAATAAAATAACTGGATTAGCTACAAATGCTCGAGCAATCGACAATAATTGTTTTTGCCCTTGAGAAAGTTCACTTCCATCTGAGGTTAAAACTGTATTGTAGCCATTTGGAAGCTGTGTTATAAAACTATGTGCATTTGCTTTTTTTGCAGCTTCTACAATTTCATCATTTGTTGCATTAAGTCTTCCATAACGAATATTTTCATAGACACTTGCTTCGAAAAGAAATGAATCTTGCAAAACAAATGCAATTTGACTTCGAAGTGTTTCTCTTTTTAAATCGCGTACGTTTATACCATCAAATAAAATCTCACCATCATCTACATCGTAAAATCTCGAAATCAATTGCATAATTGTTGTTTTTCCTGCTCCCGTTGCTCCTACTAACGCTGCCGTTTGCCCTGGCAATACTCGGAAGCTGACATCTTTTAACGTATAAGCTTCTTCTTCTAGTACATATTTAAAAGAAACATTACAGAATTCTACTTCCCCGAGAAGTTTATGACTCTCCTTCACGTTTCCTTTATCTTCTTCTACAGACTCATCCATAATAGAAAACACCCGCTCCGCTCCTGCAATAGCTGATAACACTGTATTCATTTGGTTCGCTAAATCATTAAGAGGGCGAGTAAATTGACGTGAATACTCCGTAAAAATAATGATAGTACCGATAGAAGCTAGCCCTTTATAAGCTAATAGCCCCCCTATACCTGCGACAATCGCAAAGCTTATATTATTTAAAAAGTTCATAACCTTTGGGATGTATCCAGAATATGTCAATGCCCAAAATCCCGTTCTACGTAAATGGTCACTTTTTTCACGAAATTCATTCTTAACTCTTTCTTCCTGTGAAAATGCTTTAACAATTCGTTGCCCTGAAATTGTTTCTTCAATCATTCCATTTAATGCACCAAGCGCCACTTGCTGTTCCTTAAATAGTTTTCCCGTTCTTTTTGTAATCCATCGTGTTGCAGTAAACATAAGGGGGATAATAATCATTGTTAAAAGTGTAAGTAATGGGCTTAAATAAATCATGACACTAACAGTTCCAATTAAAATCAATACACTTGAAAACACTTGGATAAAAGAACTATTTAATGTAGAGCTTACTGTTTCAATATCATTCGTAGCACGACTCATTAACTCCCCATGTTGACGTTTATCAAAAAATGATACAGGTAGTTTCAACAGGTGATTAAACACTTGTGTACGCATTTTATAAATAGTTTGTCCTGCAATACCAATCATCCAGTAGTTTTGGAGAAATAAAGATACTGCTAATATTAAATAAATAAAAACCAACGCAACTACTAAAGAAATCATTCCATCAAAATTTCTTAAAACTACGTACTCATCAATTATATGTCCTATAAGATATGGTCCTAAAAGAGACATAGTAGAGCTGACGACAACTAATAATAAAACGAATATCAATAATTTTCGTTGTTCATCAACTATTTTCCAAATACGATGTAAAGTATTTTTCCAATCACTGGCACGTGGCCCTTTCTTTTTAACATGTTTCTTTAAATCTTCTTTTGTTAATACAGGTTCATAACCGAATGGCTTTCGAATGAAGTTCATCACTATTCACCTACCTGTTCCTGTTGTGATAGTACAATTCGTTTGTATTGTTCACTTGTTTTAAGTAACTCCTCATGAGGTCCAAAGGCTACGATACATCCATTCTCTATTAATAAAATTTTATCCATATCCTTTGCAGTTCGAATTTTTTGTGTTACAACAAGCATCGTGGCCCTTTCATCCTTAAGGGCTTCCCAAAATGCCGATTCTGTTTTTACATCTAATGCGCTTGTACTATCATCTAAAATTAGAACAGGAGCTTTTCGTATTAGCGCTCGAGCAATTGATAGACGTTGTTTTTGACCTCCTGATAAATTAACACCCTTTTGACCAATACGAGTATTAAATTGATTAGGGAAATTTTCTATTGTTTCAAGGATTTGCGCCTTTGCTGAGGCTACCATTACTTCATCTATTTTTACATTTTGTTTCCCCCAACTAATATTGTCATAAATTGAACCTGTAAATAACATGGATTGTTGTGGGACAAAACCGATTAAGGCTCTTAGCTCTTCTAACGGCCATTCTTTTATGTTGCGACCATTTACATAAATCGCACCTGAGGATGGTTCATAAAACCTTGGAATAAGATTTAACATAGTCGACTTTCCTGAACCTGTTGCTCCCATTATTCCAATTTTTTCACCTTGATGAACCGTAAACGAAATATCCTTCAATACTTGTTTTTCGGTATGTGGATATGTAAAAGTTACATGCTCAAATTGAATTGTATTGACATCACCTGATTTCGAATGTTCACTTTTCGAAAACTGATTTTCAATGCCGTTTTCAATTTCAAGAATTTCTTCCATTCGCTCTGCAGAGGCTTTTGCACGTGAAAATGAGTTAATAATAAATGCAAACATTGAAAATGAACCCGTAATACGCATCGCATAGTTGATTACTGCTACAAGTTCTCCTACATTTGCTTTACCATTTCCGACTTCTATAGAACCAAACCATAATGCAGCAAGCAAACTCATATTCATAATGAATAGTAAAATTGGCATGATAAGCTCCATCACCCGTAAAGCTTTCATGGTGTCAGTTTTTAATTGATCAGCTACTGCTTCAAAACGTTTTTCTTCATATCTATTGCGCATATAAGCTTTTACTAATCGAATTGCTTGAAGATTTTCTTGTAACACCCGATTAACTCGATCCAGTCTTCGTTGGACTTGAGCAAAGTAACGTACACCCTTCTTTACAATGACGTATAAGAAAACAACCAAAATTGGTGTACCTATTAATAGAAATAAAGCCATTTTTGGGTTTACAAAAAAGGCCATTATTATACTACCAATTGCAGAAAGTGGAGCACGCAGCATAATCCTCAAGCTCATAAATAAAACCGTTTGAACTTGTTGAACGTCACTTGTTAACCTCGTAATGAGCCCTGAACTGGGAAAACGTAAATATGTAGCCATTGAAAACGATTGAATTTTACTAAATAAAGCATTTCGTATATCAAAAGAAAAGCTTTGCGCTACATGAGAAGAAAAATATGAATTTACAATACCGCTTATAACGGCAAGAAATGCTAATAAAACTAAAACGATTCCCCAATATCCAATTGTCTTTAAATCTTTTTCTACAATTCCGTCATCAATAATTTTTGCAATTATTAATGGCTGTACTAATTCAACAAATAATTCCATTAACATTAAACAAAGTGCAGCTATAGCCGGCCACTTATATGGCTTGATAAAAGAAATAATAGTTTTCACAAACACACCCCTAAGCAACTTCTAATATTCTACTTATCTTCTATTTTTGTTTACAATTTGTTCACATTTTCAATGAGCTTTGTATTTTTTTGCCTTTATTTCCTTCGAGTTTTAAAATCTATCATTAAACGATAACAGACTAATTCATTAAAAATATTCTTCTCTCTTTATTTAAATATTATTTCTATATGACTAAAAACCTAATTTATTAGGAATTCTGTAAAAAATGAATAAATTATAATTGTTAATCCTACAATATTACCTAAATTTATATTTTTCAAAACAAAAGGTACTTCTAATAATATCTACTTTTTACTAAAATACCCCTCAATCAATATTATACATTTTAATTAATATATTTTTTCCACTAGTGTTGCATAAATAATGTCATAATTTTCAGTTTAATCATCTTTCCGGTTTGGAGCCAAAAAGGTAAATACCCAATCAAAGGTGGCTCCATCCATTTGGAAAATTATTTACAATTAGACCTGT
>JAEXYZ010000090.1 GCA_023405135.1 Bacillota bacterium
GTATTGGTAGCATGGGTGATATGAAGAAAGTTGGTAAAATCGGTGGTAAAGCATTACTTTATTTCGAGATTGTGTCTACGATAGCTTTAGCAATTGGTATAATTGTCGCACTTATTATTCATGCTGGAAGCGGATTAGATACTTCACATGCTGGTGAATCAGACATTTCACAATATACAACTGCAGCTGCTGAGTCTGAACATGGAATTGGAGCTTTCATTTCAAGCATTATCCCTGAACACTTTGTAGGAGCACTTGCAAATGGAGAATTATTACCTACATTATTTGCAGCTGTATTATTTGGTTTAGCTGCCGCTTCATTAGGGGAAAAAGCAAAACCTGTTATTAATTTATTTGAACAAGTTTCAGAAATTTTCTTTAAAATTGTTGGTATGGTAATGAAATTCTCGCCAATCGGTGCTTTTGGTGCCATGGCATTTACGATTGGTAACTTCGGTTTGAAATCTCTTGGTAACTTAGGCTTATTAATGGCTTCTGTTTACATTACAATGGCAATTTTCATTATTATTGTTTTAGGTTCTATCGCAAAATTTTATCGTTTCAATATCTTCAAATTTATTGCTTATATTAAAGATGAAATTTTCTTAGTAATTGGTACTTCTTCATCTGAATCAGCTTTACCTTCTATGATGCGTAAATTGGAAAGATTCGGATGTTCTAAACAAGTAGTTGGTTTAGTAGTCCCTACTGGTTATTCATTTAACCTTGATGGTACAGCTATTTACTTATCAATGGCTGCATTGTTTATCGCACAAGCATATGGCGTTGATTTAACATGGATTCAAGTTATTGCACTTCTTGGAATTTTAATGATTACATCTAAAGGTGCTGCGGGTGTAACAGGTTCAGGTTTCATTACTTTAGCTGCAACACTTGCTGCTTTCCCAATGATTCCTGTTGAAGGGATTGCTTTATTAATCGGTGTTGACCGCTTTATGTCAGAAGCTCGCGCTGTAACAAACTTAATTGGTAACGGTGTTGCAACAGTAGTAGTTTCTAAATCAGAAAAAGAATTTGATGAAGCTGTTAACGAGAAAGTAATGGCAGCACATTCAAATTAAGTTTAAAAGCACAATTCAGATTTGGTCTGAATTGTGCTTTTTCATTAGGGGATTCGTACATAAACTTTGGAAAACCGCACATAAATTCTAGAAAATCGCACAGAACCTTCGAAAATTCGCACATAATACTATTCTCAATCTAAATATTAAATAAAAATAAAAGGTTCTGTATTGATTTTTGATTGTATAAATTGCACAGAGATTTTTTCTTTTTCACATAATGTTGTCATTTTCTCTGCAACACCTTTTATCATAACTTTTTCAACATGATGGCCTGGATCAACAATATTTAATCCAATACTTTGAGCATCCTGCGCAACGTGGAAATACATATCCCCTGTTACAAATACATCTGCACCTGCTCTTTTCGCTGCATAAATATATTTATTACCATCCCCACCTACTACTGCTACTTTCGAAATGATTGTCTCCTTGTCACCTACAACACGAACACAAGGCACGTCTAATTGGGTTTTAACATGTTGTGCAAACTGTTCTAATGTCATTGGTTGGTTTAATGTTCCAACTCTTCCTAGCCCCATTTCGTTCGTTTCAACGGCTAATGTATATAAATCATAGGCAGGTTCTTCATATGGATGGGCATTTAACATTGCTTTTAATACTTTGTTTTTAATGGAATTGGGAAACACAACTTCAATTTTTTCTTCATCTGTTTTCTCCATTTCACCGATATTGCCGATAAAAGGATCTGCTCCCTCAAGCGCTCTAAATCGACCTTGCCCATTTGTTGAAAAGCTACATGAATCATAGTTACCAATTTGCCCTGCCCCTGCTCTTGCTAATGCAACACGAACCTTTTCCGCATATTCATCAGGAACAAAAACTGCTAGCTTCATTAAATTTTCATGGTAAGTTTTTTCAAGAATTTGACGATTTTCAAGCTGTAATGCATCCGCTAGTAAATCGTTTACACCACCTTCTGCTACGTCAAGATTTGTATGTGCTGCATAAACTGCTATATCATTTTTTATTAATTTTTCATACAATTTGCCCGCTGGTGTATCTGTACGGATATTTGCTAATTTACGAAAGATAGGTGGATGATGGGCAATAATTAGCTCACACCCTTTTGCAATCGCCTCGTCAGCAACTTGTTCATTTACATCAAGTGTTACAAGTACTTTTGTTATTGGTTTATTTAGCGTACCAATAGCGAGTCCAATTGGGTCATTTTCCATGCAAGCAATTTTTTTTGGTGACCAGCTTTCAAATATTTGGATAATTTCTTGTCCATTAGCGGTTTTCACTATTTAATACCTCCTCAACAAGTCCAATTAAATGTAATAATTCTTCTCGTTTTGCAACAATTTCTGAAGTTTGTTCTGCCTCTTGTAATGATGCTAAAACACGTTTCCAATTTTCAATTTCTTTTGTCCATTTTTCTACAAACACTTCTGATCGTTCTGCGATTAGAAATTTTCCTAACATAATTTCAGCATCAGTTAATGTCATTACACCTTTTTGTAACACTAGAATTTCATAGATTTTTCCATCTTCTTCTAAAATAACTTCATCTAAAATTGCCCAGCCATTTTTCAATGCCCACTGACGAATAGCCTTTGCATGGATATTCGGTTGTAGAATAAGTCGTGTAACGTGCTTTAAAGCCTCTGAGTCCTTTTCTAATATGGAAACGATTAAAGGTCCACCCATCCCAGCAATCGTGATTGTATCGACGTTATCTTGCTCCTTAATAGCTTTCAATCCATCAGCTAACCGGACTGTAATTTTTTCATCTAAACCTTCAGATTTAACTTGTTTTACTGCCGATTCATAAGGGCCTTTTACTACTTCACCAGCTATCGCTTTATTAATAATATTTTTATGGATTAAATAACATGGCAAGTACGCATGGTCACTTCCTATATCAGCAACAATTGCTCCTGTTGGAACAAATGAAGCAACTGCTTCTAAACGTTTTGATAACTTTTGCGCGTTCATAAATTACCGCCTTTTTCTATATTTGTCGATTCTATTATATTAAAAACCACAATTTGTCGCTAATTATGAGACAAAACAATGTGTTCTATCCCGATATATTCGCAAAAAAATAAATCCTTAGTCGTTCTAAACGACTAAGGATTTAGAAATTATTATTGTAATGAAGTGATATAATCAGCAATCGCTTGTGCTTCTTCTGGAGTTTTCATACCAGGAGTCATTGGAGTACCTTCAATACCGTTTACTAAAACATCAACGATATGTTCAGCATCTTTATCAACAAGGCTTGGCCCCATACCACCAGTTAAGTCACCACCGTGACAACCGATACATGTGCTAACTAATGCTTCACCGCCAGCACCTTCAGCAGTAGCGCCACCTTCTTCTTCAGTAGTACCCTCTTCACCATGTTGAGCGATTTCTTCTTTATTTCCTACACCTTCTAATGACATGAAAAAGATAAGTCCGATACCGAATGCCATAATTAGAATATAAGGAATAATTGGATTGTTTTTCATAGGTTACCCTCCCTTTTAAATTCATTTTTCTACATCTATTAATATAGAATCTAGTCAACAATCATTATTGTACTGCATTATCGGAAAAACGAAAAGCCCTAAACGACAACTTTTATGAGGTTTGTAACAAAATCGACAATATTAAGTCAATGTTGTAAAATATGGTGGGCACTCACTATTTTTGCACCTCCGACGTTCCTTCTCCGATTTTTATCAGCTTTTTCGTCCCTTAAATATCTTTCCACTTCATACTCTTTCATATACCCATAATAGCCATGAATTTGATTTACTTATTACAAAACTCCTCGTTACTTTCTAAACCATTATTTAACAATTACTACTTTTTACGAAATAATTGAGCTTTTTTTATGAGGTTATACATGTTCCTTGCAAGCTCTTAAAAACTTATAAAAATCCTTTTCCCTGTTTAGAATAAAGCCAACATCAATGACAATATTATGGGCTTTCAGAAAAGAAATTGATACACAATTAATACGACAAGACCTAAAGATCCTGATATTGTGAAATATAATAATTTTAATTTCAAACCGGTTAATAACCACATGACACAATTCGCAATAAGTAATGAAAATAAGAGAATTAAATTATTTGGGAAATTTTCTATACTAACCTTTACTGAAAGTAGGAAAATTATAAGTGCTGCTGCAATTTGTAAAATAGGTGCAAGTAGTTCATATTTTTTTGCAAAGGTGAAAGCCCCTACTATAAAGAGAACGGCTACAATACCCGCAAAAAGCACGACAAGCCAAACAAAACTTGTTGTCATAAAAAGAGCAAGGACAAGTAAAATTGTCAAAATACTGATAGTTACAAGTAGGAAATTGTTATTTCGCCTCTCTTTCGCTTTTATTGCCTTTTTATGACTTATCTCTTCTTCTAGTTCTAATTCATTACCTTCTGTATAGAGTGTCATTAGAAAGTCACAATAGTGATCAGGTAATAGTTTATTTTGTTTCCAAAATAGAATTTCATTTAAAATAATTTTCTTACGTGGATTTGGCATAAGCTTTTTCTCCAAAATTGTTTAATATTGTATGTATATACTTATTCTATCTTAATTAATATGGAAAATACATCCTTAGAAAGTATTAGTCCTTTGTAATAGAAATACATATTTTTATTACAAATTGCATAAAAAAGAAGCTGCTCTGAAGTTTTACTTCCAAAACAGCCTCTCTTATTCGAATAATTAAATTATTCCAAGAAATCTTTTAATCGTTTACTGCGAGATGGATGGCGAAGCTTACGAAGAGCTTTCGCTTCGATTTGGCGAATACGTTCACGTGTTACACCAAATACTTTCCCTACTTCCTCTAAAGTGCGAGTGCGACCATCATCTAAACCGAATCGAAGGCGAAGTACATTTTCTTCGCGATCTGTTAATGTATCTAAAACATCCTCTAATTGTTCTTTCAACAATTCATAAGCAGCGTGGTCAGATGGTGATTGCGCCTCATGGTCTTCAATGAAATCACCTAAGTGTGAATCATCTTCCTCCCCAATTGGCGTTTCTAGAGAAACCGGTTCTTGAGCTATCTTTAAAATTTCACGCACTTTTTCAGGTGATAAATCCATTTCTTCCCCAATTTCCTCAGGTGATGGTTCACGACCTAAATCTTGCAGTAATTGTCTTTGAACACGGATTAATTTATTTATCGTTTCAACCATGTGTACAGGAATACGAATTGTACGCGCTTGGTCTGCGATTGCACGAGTAATTGCTTGACGAATCCACCAAGTAGCATATGTTGAAAATTTAAAGCCTTTTCGGTAATCAAATTTCTCTACCGCTTTAATAAGGCCCATATTTCCTTCTTGTATTAAATCCAAGAATAACATTCCTCTACCAACATAACGTTTTGCAATCGATACAACTAATCGTAAGTTTGCTTCTGCTAAACGTTTACGGGCTTCTTCATCACCTTGCTCAATTCGTTCAGCTAATTGAATTTCTTCATCAGCAGTAAGTAAATCAACCCGACCAATTTCTTTTAAATACATTCGAACAGGGTCATTAATTTTTACTCCAGGAGGAACACTTAGGTCGTTTAAATCGAATGCCTCTTCGCTTTCTTCTTGCTTAGATAACACTTCATCTTCAAACTCTTCTTTTCCTTCCACTTGAATACCGAAGCTTTTCTCGATATCTTCTGCAAAATGGAAAATCTCTTCATTTTCTAACTCAAATGGAGCAAGTTTGTTTGAAATTTCATTCATTGAAATTTCATTATCTTGTTTTGCTTTTTGTTGTAGAAGTGCCTTTACTTCTTCAACTGATTGTTCATTTAATACATCTTTTGACTGTTCTGACTTGTCCGCCATAAAACTTCCTCCTTCTAACAACCGAATCGGGTTAAATCGCCGATAATGATTTTCTTAATTGAATGATTTGTTGGGCGATTTCAAGTGCACGTTTATGTTCATGCATTTTTTCCGCTTCCTGTGACTCATGAAGCAATTTTTTTATTTCAGCTTCAATACGATGTTTTTTCAATTGTTTCAGACAGTCCGCAATTTCAGCTTCGGCATGATCTGGATCGCTTTCTACTAACGCAGCTTCCATCACAATTTTTCTTAATTCTTGATCCTCTAGAACTTCTAAAAATCGGTGATAATCAGGTGATGCGTGTTCTTCATAAAACCCAATTAGTCGAACAAATACTGCTGCGTACTCGTCTCGTATAAATGGTTGGGGTTCATCACTTTTCAACACCCTATCTACAATTTCGAAATTATTTAGCATATGTGATAATAGTAATCGTTCTGCTCTTTCAGTTGCAGATAAAGTTTTTTTGGGCTTAAGCTCAATTTGTTTTGTTTGATTTCTTAGCTCTGGTCGGTTAAAATTTTTTGCATTATTAGCTTCAAATTTTCGAAACTGTGCGTAAATTGCTTCCTCAGAAATATTTGTCTCACTTGCAAGCTGTTTTATATATAAGTCCCGTTCTATCGGTGAAGAGCGGCCAACAAGTTGTTCAAGTACTTCCTGGATATATTGCAATACATCATTTTCAAATTGAAAATTTTTATTGCGTCTCGCATGCATCATCATAAAAGTGATATACGCATG
The DNA here is from genome assembly GCA_023405135.1 of Bacillota bacterium. Lineage (GTDB taxonomy): Bacteria > Bacillota > Bacilli > Bacillales_A > Planococcaceae > Ureibacillus. Next base: position 6,654 of record JAEXYZ010000090.1, read on the forward strand.
TGGTTTCTCTAATATTTGCTGAACAAAAGATTCCGATCCATATTTTCGAATGTATTCGTCAGGATCTAGTTTTTCTGGCAAAAGAGCGACTTCTACTTTTAGACGCTCCGCATATAACATTTCAGCTGCACGTTTTGCCGCTTCCCAACCAGCATTATCACCGTCATAACAAATTATAATTTGCTCACTCAAGCGCTTTAACTTTGTGATGTGCTGATTTGTTAAGGAAGTACCCATTGTAGCAACTGCGTTATATACACCTGCTTGGTTGGCTGCGAGAACATCCATAAAGCCTTCCATCAATATAACGTGACGATTTTTTCGAATTGAAGTTCTCGCTTTATCCAAATTAAAGAGCACTTGACTTTTATGAAAAATTGGCGATTCTGGACTATTTAAATATTTCGCCTCATCCGCTGAATCGATAATACGACCTGAAAATGCAATCACCTTTCCATTTTCATCTCGTATTGGAAACATGATTCTTCCTCTAAAGCGATCATAATAAGTATGGTCACTTTCCTTATGGATGATGAGTCCGCATTCAGCCATTTCTTCTAATGAATAGCCTTTTCTCTTTAACAAAACTGAAAGCGTATCCCAGGCAGGCATTGCCCAACCTATACCATTCGTTTCGATATGTTCCTTTGTAAATCCTCTTTTTAGAAGATAATTTAATGCAACTTCACCATCTTCAGTATTCATCAACACATGATGATAAAAATCGGCAGCAAATTCATGTGCCTCAAGCATTTTTTCTTCTTTTTTTGAATAATTTTGGCCTGAGTTTTGCATACTACTATTTTGGATATCTAAATGTATACCAACACGCTCGCCTAATTTTGCAACCGCATCTGGAAAAGGTATATTTTCTATATCCATGATAAAAGTAATAGCATTACCACCTGCTCCACATCCAAAGCAACGGAAAATTTGCTTATCCTGAGACACTGAAAAAGAAGGTGTATTTTCACCGTGAAATGGGCATAATCCAAACCAGTTTCGCCCTCGTTTAGTTAATTGGATATAATCGCTAATACAATCGACTATATCTACTTGAGAACGAATTTGCTCAATCGTTTCTTCAGGTATTTTCTGGATCATATTATCACCAACTTCGATTGCTAAATAACACAATTCGAGATAAATTAAAAAAATCCTCTAAATTACGACAAAAAAATAGTGACTTTTATAATAATTATCTCTTTAAAATATTTTTACCACAATTTTTTCATTATAAAACAATTTGATGAAAATTTCCACTTTTTTTATAAAAATATGAAAAAAGTTACTTTATAGGATTTAAGACACAGTTCAATAATTGTTAAGAACACCTCCTATATTTTCTCGTTATGTAATTGTTCAATAATGTTGCTTTATTTAAACGAATGATAGGGGCAGTTCAGAGTATTTTACTTTCTGAACAGCCCCTTCATGAATTATTTATTATGTTCTATTTTCTCAATAATATCATTTGCAGTTTCTTCCACTGCCTTATTTGTTACATCAATTACTGTACAACCAATTTGTTCAACCACTTTATAAAAATGCTCAATTTCTTGTTCAATCCGTGATTGTCTAGCGTAGTTTGCATCATCACTTAAACCAAGAGCAATTAAACGTTCTTTTCGAATAATATTTAACTTTTCTGGAGAGATTACTAAACCAAAACATTTTTTAGGGTTTACTGAAAATAACTCTTCAGGTGGTTTTATTTCTGGTACAAGAGGTACGTTTGCTACTTTGTATCGTTTATGGGCTAAATATTGAGAAAGTGGAGTTTTTGATGTTCTTGATACTCCAATTAAAACAACATCTGCTAATAATAATCCTCTAGGATCACGACCATCATCGTATTTTACGGCAAACTCTACAGCCTCTATTTTTTTAAAATAATCCTCATCTAATTTATGAACAATTCCAGCTTCCTCTAGAGCTTTTTGTTCCAGTTTCTCTTCAAAAAGTTCAATTATTGGACCTAATAAATCTATAAATGAAACATTATAGTGATGACAATATTCTATGAGTATTTGTCTCTTCTTTTCTTCAACTAATGTAAACACAATTATTGCATCTTGCATTTTTGCAATCTCTACGATTTTTTCGATATGATCATTATTATCAATGTGAGGAAATCTACGAATAATTGTGTTATCGAAATCTGGACGGAATTGCGATACAGCAGCTTTTACTACTTGCTCACCAGTTTCCCCAACTGAATCGGAAACAACAAATATTTTTAAATTTTTCAAATTAGCACTCCTTATAAATCATGCGTTTCTGCTAAAGAAATAAATGCTTTCGTAATATTCGTTTTCGTTAATCGACCAATTATTTCAAGACCTTTTTCTGTTTCATTTACAACAGGTAGTGAATCTACTTGTCTGTCAATCAACTTTTTGGCAGCTACAATTAATGAATCTGTTTTATGACAATATACTATATTAGGCATTCTTGTCATAATAATATGGACAGGGATTGTCGTCAATGCTTGAGTACCTATGCTCGTTCTTAATAAATCTTTACGTGATAATACACCTTGTAAAAATGAATGATCATCTACTACAAAAAGTGTACCCACATCTTCTAAAAACATATGGACGATGGCATCATAAACCGTCATATTTTCAGATACAACAACAGGTAATGATTGAAAATCTTTAACTTTTAAATTCAACATCGACTCTGTTACTGATGTCATAGTTTTTTTCCCAGAATAGAAATAGCCAACACGTGGCCTAGCATCTAAAAACCCTGCCATAGTTAATATTGCTAAATCTGGTCGTAGAGTAGCCCTGGTCAAATTTAGACGTTCTGCAATTTGCTCACCTGTAATTGGACCATTTTCCTTAACGATTTGCAGAATCGTGTCCTGACGTTTATTGAGTTCTATTGGACTCACCCGCTTCAAATAGTGTTATACTGATTACCAAAATATTATATACTATTTTAAAGCTCATTGCGAAGAAATAAACTGCATGCTACAATATTGACACACTTATAGTGCTTACCATAAAATATCATATAGAACTTAATACAAGGCAATGACAGGACAATAAGTATCTTTTCAAAAAAAGCGAGTAGGAATTGGTGAAAGCCTACATGAAAAGTGAAACGGCACCCTTGAGCCAGTTTAAATAAAAGAGGATTGTTTGGCAAATGATATGTTTCGCAGAATGCGAGCGCTTAACTTCAACCGAAATAGGTTGAAAAGAAAGCGCTTGTCAGTCAAGGAACGAGGAGGCTTTTCAACCGCAGTGAACAAATCGTTCATGAGGATTGAAAAACGACGAGTGACGCAGAATGCGAGCGCTTAACTTCAACCGAACAATCAAGCGGGGTGGAACCGCGGGTGTACATACGCACTCGTCCCCGGGCATTAAAAAGCCCGGAGACGGGTGCTTTTATTATATTTTCACACAAAACTAGGAGGCATTTTCATGGCACAAAAATCAATGGAAACAATCGTTAACTTAGCGAAACATCGAGGCTTTGTTTTCCCTGGATCTGAAATTTACGGTGGTCTTGCAAACACTTGGGATTACGGTCCACTAGGAGTCGAATTAAAAAATAACGTTAAAAAAGCATGGTGGCAAAAATTCGTTCAAGAATCTGAATACAACGTTGGATTAGATGCTGCAATTTTAATGAATCCTCGTGCATGGGTTGCATCAGGTCACGTTGGTAACTTCAATGACCCAATGATCGACTGTAAATCATGTAAAGCCCGTCACCGCGCAGATAAATTAATTGAAGAAGCTTCACTTGAAAAAACAGGTAAAGAAATTATCGTTGACGGAATGAGCTTTGACCAAATGAAAGCGAAAATGGATGAACTTTCTGTAACTTGTCCAGAATGTGGTGCAAGTGACTTTACAGATATTCGTCAATTTAATTTAATGTTTAAAACTTTCCAAGGTGTAACTGAAAGCTCAACAAACGAAATTTACTTACGTCCAGAAACAGCACAAGGTATTTTCGTGAACTTCAAAAACGTACAACGTTCAATGCGTAAACGTACACCTTTTGGTATTGCACAAATTGGTAAATCGTTCCGAAATGAAATTACGCCTGGTAACTTTACCTTCCGTACTCGTGAATTCGAGCAAATGGAACTAGAATTCTTCTGTAAGCCTGGCGAAGATTTAGAATGGCAAAACTACTGGAAAGAATTTTGTAAAAACTGGTTATTAAACTTAGGTATGAAAGAAGATAGCATCCGTCTTCGTGATCATGAGCAAGATGAATTATCTCACTACTCAAACGCAACAACGGATATCGAATTCCGCTTCCCATTCGGCTGGGGTGAATTATGGGGTATTGCTGACCGAACAGATTACGATTTAAAACAACATATGGAACACTCTGGTGAAGACTTCACTTATATCGATACAGTTACGAACGAACGTTATGTACCATATTGTATCGAGCCATCACTTGGAGCAGACCGTGTTACATTAGCATTTTTATGTGACGCATATGATGAAGAAGAGCTTGAAGGCGGCGATTCTCGTACAGTACTTCGCTTCCACCCTGCTCTTGCACCGTTTAAAGCAGCTGTATTACCTTTATCTAAAAAATTAGCTGATGAAGCAGGCGAAGTATGGGCTGATTTACGTAAAGCATTCCCTGTGGATTACGATGAATCTCAATCAATCGGTAAACGTTACCGTCGCCAAGATGAAATCGGTACACCATTCTGTATCACATACGACTTCGACTCAAAAGAAGACGGCCAAGTAACAGTACGCCACCGCGATAGCATGGACCAAATCCGAATGCCGATTTCAGAAGTTAAGGCTTATATCGAAAAGCACTTACAATTTTAGTATAACTGGGAGCTTATTTCGCTAATGCGAGATAAGTTCTTTCTTTTATTGTGACGCCTTAGCGTGACAACCGCAGGAGCAAACTTTTAGTATGCCGATTTCAGAAGTTAAAGCTTAGATCGAAAAACACTTACAATTCTAGTATGACTGGGAGCTTATTTCGCTAATACGAGATAAGCTCCTTTCTTTTGCTGCATTCGGATTTGCGACGAGGATTGTGACGCCTTAGCGCGACAACCGCAGGAGCAAGGACAAAAAAATGGAGGGGTTTAACCCTCCATTCTACAACTAACTCATTTTTCTTTTAACATGTCATAGACTTGTTCTACGTCTTTATCGCCACGGCCAGATAAATTAACAATCAAAATATCTTCTTTATCTAATGTTGGTGCTAATTTAATAGCGTATGCAAGTGCGTGTGAGCTTTCTAAAGCAGGAATAATACCTTCTATTTTCGAAAGCTTTTGGAATGCAGATAAAGCTTCCTGTCCAGTTACACTTACATATTCTGCACGACCACTTGTTTTTAAATAACTATGTTCCGGTCCTACACCTGGATAATCAAGTCCTGCAGCAATAGAGAAAGTTGGTTTTGGTTCACCGTTTTCATCCAACAATGTTAAACATTTAAAGCCATGAATAACTGCTGGAACTCCTTCTGACATTGTTGCTGCTTCAGATGGTTCCACACCAATTAATCGAACAGTTTCTTCATTAAGATAATGTGCAAATGCTCCAATCGCATTACTACCGCCACCTACTGCAGCAATAACTGCCGTCGGTAACTTCCCTTCTTTTTCGAGAATCTGACGTTTAGACTCTTCACTAATTACTGATTGGAAATGTTTTACGATTGTTGGGAATGGGTGTGGTCCAACTGCTGAACCTAATAAATAGAATGTATCCTCATAATTTTCAACTAGATCATCTAACGCAGCATCTACAGCATCTTTTAAACGGCCTTGTCCTTTATCTACTGCAACTACCTTCGCTCCTAACAGTTCCATTCGGAATACGTTTAATGCTTGTCTTTCTGTATCTACTTTACCCATATAAATCGTACAAGGGATATTAAACATTGCACACGCTGTTGCTGTAGCCACCCCATGTTGGCCAGCTCCTGTCTCAGCAATAATACGTTTTGCTCCCATTCGTTTCGCTAAAATGATTTGTCCAACTGCATTATTAATTTTGTGTGCGCCTGTATGATTTAGATCCTCACGTTTTAAATAAATTTTTGCTCCACCTAATGATTCAGTTAAATTCTTTGCAAAAGTAAGTGGATTTTCACGACCTACATAGTCTTTAAGATAGTATCGTAATTCTTCTAAAAATTCAGGTTCATCTTTAAACTGGTTGAACTTCTCTTCTAGATTATCCATGACCTTTTGTAATGCGGGTGGTACATAACTTCCACCAAAATCTCCATAAAATCCAGTCCCTACTGTACTCATTGTTTTCTCACTCATCTTGTCTCATCTAGCTCCTTTGAATAGAAATATAAAAGTCGGCAATTCTACAAATTACTTAATAATATAATTCTATCACTAACGTCATATAAATGAGTACCGAATTTTCAGTTTTTTATCATTTTAAAGAAAAATTGAGAATCCCAAAAAACTAACTTATTGCATTCACTTTTAGCCGTTTTTAGTTTTAGGCAAAATAAATTTATAATCAACATTTAAGTTTTTATCCAACGTAGATGACTCCCTAATCAAAATATCCAGGTAATAAATATGTTAACTCCAATTGATGAAAAAATAATTATTACTGAAAAACAACCGATAACTACAATTTTATCTTCCGATGAATCGTTGTATTCTTCTATTGATTTTTCCTTTTCTTCTTGAAAGTTAATATTATTGGGGCTATTTCTAGTCCTTTTAAATTTTTAATATTCCCTTTATACTTTAAAGCCCTTGCTATTTTATGAGGGTTGTTTCCCAAAGTTTTTTCAAATTCACTACAAGCCTGTTCTACCGAATTAAAAAATCAAATTTACTCTGAATGGCAAATCTTCTACAATTTCAAGAAAGTTGAACGGTAAATAAGGAACCGACAAAACATAATTAATTTGCTATTATTTATAACCATTAAAATGAATAAACTCTCCTACTGGTTTACGATAGCCACGTGGACGCTCTTTATCAACACTTTTACCAATTGTAATCATCATTACAGGAAATAAATGATTAGGAATATTAAAATCTTTTCGTAATTGCTCTATATTATGAACGTGCATTGGACAGGTATCAAATCCAAAATGCTTGGCACTTAACATAAAAAGCATCGCATGGAGAGCAGTGTTTCGTACTAATTCCTGTTCCAATTTATTTAAATCCGACTTTAATCCCTCACTAAAATCCTTAATTGTCTTCATTGTCATTTCATATTCTAATTCGTCCATCATTTTTAACATTTTCATTGGACCGTAGATTTTCTCAGCCTCAGAACTTTCTATGCTCTTTTTATTTCCCATTACAATAATAACAGCACTTGCTGTATGAATTTTATATTGATTATAGCTTAACTCTTTTACTCGATTCTTTTTTTCTTCATCTGTAACAACTAAATATTCAGTAAATTGTAAGTTATAAGCACTAGGCGCTAATTTTGTTAATTCAAATATTTGTTTAAAATCCTCTTCCGTCATTTTTTCATTTTTAATAAAATTAACTGCTGAATGACGTGATGCCACTAATTCTACAAAATTCATGTCTACAATCCTCATTTCTCTATTAAACTAATAGCTTTTATGTTTAAATCTTAGAGTATATAAAGCCCTCCTATACTAGCTTGTCTTCCAAACAAAAAGAACTATTTTTCCCATAATTCCCTTACAGACTTAAACAGCTAAAACAATTGAATTTCCAGAAGGGTCAAATGTCGTAATGATATGATTTTCTATAATGACTGGACTCCCGATTTTTTGTAAATTGTCGATAGTCTTTTTCCGTGCTTCTTCATTTGGAAATTTGAGTGTGAAAAATTCAAGACCTACACTATTTTTAGATGGTCTCGACGCCCCAACTCCGTTCCATACATTGACACCAATATGATGGTGATACTTACCAGTAGAAAAGAATAGCGCTTGCCCACCAAATCGATTTACCACATCAAATCCGAGACCTTTTACATAAAATTCTTCTGTCTTTTCTAGTTCAGTAACATGTAAATGAATGTGACCCATAATTGTTTTTTCTGGAATTCCTTTCCACTTACTTTTCGTTACATATTTTATTAGATTTTCAAAATTTAGCGGATCAACTGTCATCGCTACTTCTTCACCATTCCAGGTCCATTCTGAAGGCTTTCTGTCTACGTAAATTTCAATCCCATTTCCATCCGGATCATTGAAATATAATGCCTCACTTACAAGATGATCCGAAGACCCAAAGCGAATGCCGTTTTCCACTAAGTGGATTACAATATTAGCTAAATCCTTTTTTTCTGGTAAAAGAATGGCAAAATGATATAAACCTGTTGTTTTTCCCTGTTTTGGTATAACATTTTCGGGTTGCTCAAGTGATAAAATACTTGTTTTTCCATCTGCAGTAAGCTGTACTGACAAAGCTGATTGTTCCAAAATATCAAAACCAAGAATATCTCGATAAAATTTTATAGCACGTTCTAAATTTTCTACTTTAATTTTGACATGCTCTACAAATGTAGTTTGCTTAGAGTGAAACTCCATAATCATCATCCTCCTAATTTATTAGTTATTATTAAAAAATTTTCGATCTAAAGAGAATTTCGATTTATTCTCGAAAATGAAATAAATAGATATTGCAAGTAATGCTAGCTCAAGTTCATATCCCGCCATTTGGCCATTGCCAAGAAAACCAACTGGAAGCTTTGCAGTAAAAATTGCTCCTACCATAATAAGTGCAAATAATATAGAAACAATTCGAGTTCCTAAACCTAAAATAATTACAATACCGCCCACTAATTCAATTACAGCTACAATATAAGCCATAAACCCTGGAATTCCTATACTGACAAAAAAGCCTTCTATATTGGTAAGACCTCCCTGAAATTTTGATAATCCGTGAATAAAGAATATAAGGCCTAATACCACTCTTAAAACTAATTTACCTACTTCGTTTTTATTCATATTATTTTCTCCTCTCTACAACAACTTACTTAATGTAACCAAGTTTATTTTAGTAACAAGTTTTTGTCAAGTAACTAAATTTATTTTTGTAAATCCTCTAACTTTTTATGGTATACTGTAACTAAGTGAGGTGTAGTTGAAATATGAAACAGCCAACGATTTGCCCAAAATTTGAAAAAGCCATCTCATTATTAAGTCAAAGATGGACCGCATTAGTTATTTATCAATTATTATCTGGTTCCCAACGATTCAGTGAAATTCAATCTGCTATAGGGATTAGTGGAAAAGTATTGTCCGAACGTTTAAAGGACTTAGAATTACAAGGGGTAGTGAAACGTGAGGTTATACCCGAAACACCTGTAGTCATTGAATACTCATTAACAGAAAAAGGTCAATCAATGGAACCTATAATAAGAACAATTGAGGCATGGTCACAGCAGTGGTATAAATCGGAAACTGAATGAAATTTACTTGTTAAATGACATAAAGAGGCTAAACAGAGTAGTGGGAAATAATAATAACAGAAGGATTTTCAAAAAAAGTGAATTTTTATATGCTCCCAATTAAGTTTATAGGTGAAAAAAACCCATCTATATACTTAATTGGGAGCCTTTTTATGCTTTTACAATTCAAAACTAGTTTGTTAAATATCATTAACTATATTTAAAGAAGCAACTATTCATTTAAAAAGCTATTCAAAATATCTTTTTTAAGGTAATAGATTTCGTAACTACTTATATCAACATCTCCCTACCTTCGATTTGTAAATTAAGATTTAGAATCTATTATTATTTCAATAAACTTCCTCAAAGAAGTCGATATATATTTATCTTTGCGGTAAACAAAGATTGTTTTTACTTTGCCAAATTGATTTGGTATTGAATGATGTCGAAGTTGACCGTTCGCTACATGTTTTTCAATTACGCTTCTCGGCAATAAACTTACACCTAATCCAGCAGAAACACAGCCAATAATTCCATCAAGCGTGCCAAATTCCATTACTTTTTTTGGAATTACTCCTTCATGATGTAGCCATTCTTCCAGTCTTGCCCGATATGAGCAACCTTTACGAAAAACAAGGAATGTTCTATTTTGAATTTCATTTTTTAAATTCTTAAAGGGATGATTGGTATCAGTGACAAGCATTAATTCTTCTTCTACTACAACTTCATAAGAAAGGTCTGGATGTTCGATTGGCCCCGCAACAAACGCCCCGTCCATTTCATACTGTAAAACCCCTTGGACATTATCTTCTGTTGGACCAGTTTTAATGGTAATATCGACATTTGGATAGTTATGATGAAACTTTGATATAAAATTTGGCAACCGAACTGCTGCTGTTGTTTCCATTGTACCTATGATTAATGGACCTTTTGGTGTAAGATCATCACTCATAATATTACGAACCTCATCTAAACGCTGAAAGATCTCCTCGGTATATGTTAGCAATACCTTCCCCTTTTCAGTTAGATTTGTTCCACGATTATGACGATAAAATAATGTAGTTTGTAAATCGGCCTCTAATTGCTGAATTTTTGAAGTGATATTAGATTGTGCATATTTTAACTCTTTTGCCGCCTTAGAAATACTCCCCAATTCTGCAACCCTTTGAAAACATTTTAGTGCATGTAAATCCATAGCTTCCCCTCCAACCTTATCTAGCTATCTGATAAACAGATAGCTAGATATCAATTTTATGTATTATACCATATAGCAAGTAACAACTATAATTTAATTGGAGGTGATAAGTTTGAAAAAATTCCCTTTTCTATATTTGATTGGTGGAATATTTTCCTTAATAATTGCAATGGGAATTGGAAGGTTTGGATATACACCGCTTTTACCACTTATGCAACATGACCTTTCTTTTTCAGATAGTGTAGCGGGCTATCTAGCTTCAAGTAATTATGCAGGGTATTTTTTGGGGGCAATTTTAGTTGGTATTTTTCCATTCAAAAATTATCGAGCTTTCTATTTAAGACTAAGTATTTTCATCAGCATAATTACAACTTTTAGTATGGGTTTATGTAATTCTTACTTACCAATGCTTATAATTCGATTTATTTCTGGAGTAGCTAGTGCCGTAATATTTGTATTAGCATCTAGTATCGTGCTCGATAAACTAGCTGCAAATAACAAAACAAATTGGTCAGGATGGCTATACGCCGGTGTAGGATTAGGGATTTTTTTATCAAGCGTTATGATTCCGAGTTTACATCAATATTTTGATTGGAAAGGAGGATGGATAGGACTAGCTATAATAAGCTTAATCCTTTATCTATTTGTATGGATTTGCCTTAAAGACTCTCAAAACATTAATACAAAAAAGAATGTACAAATTACTGCAACAAATACACCTCCAGCAAATTGGCTTCTTTGGTTAATTATTGCTTATGGAATGGAAGGTTTAGGGTACATTGTTACAGGAACATTTATCGTATCAATTGCTGAAAGAACATCATTTACTAATGATCCAACGATTGTTTGGATGGTAGTAGGATTATGTGCAATACCATCGTGCATTCTCTGGTCTACAGCAGCTAATAAATGGGGCTTCGTAAAGTCTCTCGTAATGGCTATGCTTATACAAGCAATTGGAATTGTCCTACCCGTAATATGGTTATCCAAAATGAGTTTATTAGTAAGTGCAACATTTTTTGGTGCTACGTTTATGGGGATAACAACTCTTGCTACAACGTTGGCACGCCAAATGAGCCCATCAAATAGTAGCAAAACAATCGGTTATCTTACAACCTATTACGCAGTTGGACAAATGATTGGACCAACAATTGCTGGAATTTTATTATCTATTACTAAAAGCTATAATGCCGCTTTAATCGGAGCTGCTGGTGTAGTTTTTATTGGAGCATTATTACTTTTAACAGGTATTCGGTTTGATAAGACTCAAAATATAGAAACTTTAACTACAAAATAAAAATGGAAAAGAGGAATTTTATGCCTTATGTAAATATTAAAATTACAAATGAAAATGTTACACCAGAGAAAAAAGCGGCCTTGATTAAGGGGGCAACACAATTACTTGTAGATGTTCTAGATAAAAATCCTAATACAACTGTTGTTGTAATTGATGAGGTGAACACAGATAACTGGGGAATCGCTGGTGAAACAATTACTGTTCGAAGACAGAATGGAAAATAAATTGATTTCAACTACATTTATCCGTGGTTCCATACTTTAATGGCATCTCTTTATCTCCTTAAATGTATTTTATTTTCCATTTATGTATACTACTAGTAAGGGGATTATGAACAAACAAGGGGGATAAAGAGATGTTCTTTCAATCAGCTTCAAAGATAAAAAAAGAAAGCGTAAAAAAATTTGATTCATATGAGCAATTACAAATGATTGTTGAAACTTTGCTTAAACGGGAAGTCTCATCTTCCAATACAATGCATCATTTGTTATATCATGCGAACGCCAGACTTGAGCAATTTAGAAACGCATCTTCATATCACCGTGAGAAAATAGTACTTACTACAGCATTAGGCGTTTTCCATAAAGAAGCTTATGAAGAAACTCTCAAATCTTTTAACCAGCTTCAGCTTTTAATTGATGCATATATTACGTTAAATATTGAGGAAAACAGGCAGCAAATAAATCACCGATTATTATTTAAGGAGCATTATATTGAGGATCTTTCAAAAGAAATTATGGAATTTAACAATCATCAGACATTACCACATTTAAAAGAAAAGTTTTGGGATGCTATAAAAGAAGACATAATGCCTATTTTAGCCGAATTAAGATAATGAAATAAAACCAATTTTGCACGTAACACCTACTGAGTTAACAATTGATGTTACGTTTTTTATAATTGCTGTTCAATTTGCATTTTTGCTCTTAAGATCATGTCAATTAATTGTTGCTCTAAAAATTGTTCAACTCGAACTTCTGGAATAACAATTGAAATCGAAGCAAGAGGTCTATTTGATAGCAACATGATAGCAGCACTTATCGAGTATGCACCTAGGACGCGTTCACTACGGGATAATGCATAACCTTGTTGTCTAATGATTGCTAGTTCTTCCTTTAATGTTGTTACATCACTAATTGTTTTATTGGTAATCGGATTTAACTGAACACGATTGAGATAATCATTTAGTTCTTGTTCAGACAAACACGCTAATAAACTTTTTGCCGAAGCACCTGCATAAAGAGGTGATGTATGGCCAACGAACGTCTTCGTACTAAGTGGATGTGTGCTATCAAGATTAAATATACATCTGCGCTCATCTCCATCAATAATATTAATGCAGACGCTCTCCCCTGTTACATCATTTATTTTTTTTAAAATTGGCTTAGAAATCGTTAGCAGGCTAGATTCCTGTTCTACTAAATGTCCTAAATATAATAAGGATAATCCTAATTGATATTCCTTTGTCTTCTCGTCTTTATGCAAAAAGCCTTCATAAACTAATGTCGAAACAAACCGCTGTAAACCTGAAATACCAATGCCAGTTTTTTTATGCAATTGTGTTAAGGAAAGCCTCGGTTGTTCTTTACTAAATGCACGTAGTACATGAATCGCCTTATGAACAGATTGCATTGTATAATTTTTTTGGAAAGTCTCTTGATTCATCTTACACCCCCTATCTTCTATTCACCTTAAAAACCAATTAAGTAAAGAGAGTTTCTTACAATAATGCCTATTTAAAATTTGTTTTCCTTTTTTCAAGTACTGCCTGGACACCTTCTTTATAATCAGGTAATTCAGTAACTAGCCCCATTTTTGAGGAAATATAGTCCAAGGAAGAACGTAACGACATCGTTTGGCATTGGTAAACAGCACGTTTAATCATTTGAATTGCTGTTTGCGGACCTTGAACTAATTTCGTTACATAATCTAGTGTAAATTTTTCTAACTCATCATCTGGAACAACGACTGTTACTAATCCTTTTTCTTTCGCCTCTTTTGCTGTTAATACACGTGCAGTCCATAGCATGTCGAGTGCCTGATCAATACCGACTAGCTTCGGTAAAAAATAAGCAGCCCCATCACCTGGTACAATCCCTACATTGACATAACTTTCTGACAGTTTAGTTGATTCTGCTACAATTCGAATATCACACATAAGTGCCATGTCAAGACCTGCCCCAAATGCAAAGCCGTGTACTTGAGCAATAACAGGTTTATCAATCTCTTCTAATAAAAGCGGTACCCGTTGAACTTTTTTCCATAATGAATTTTTACGTGCAAGAGCAGTAGATGAAATATCTTCGGAGCTTTCATAAAATCCTTTTCCAGAACCCATTGCTTTTATATCTCCACCGGCACAAAAACATTTGCCATTTCCCTTTACAATTACTGCTCTAATTTCATCGGAATCTCGCACAATTTCTAAAGCTTTAATCCAACTTATAATCATTTCTTCACTAAAAGCATTCATACTTTCAGGTCGGTTAAGCGTAATCGTAGCAACATGTTCCTTTACTTCAAACAATAAATCAGCCATTTGTTTTTCCCCCTATTATTGTTGATGCACTTTGTTTGATTTTGTAATGAACTCCCATAAATCGTTATCAGACTGTAATAATGCTTGAGCTAATTTCTTTTTCCAATAGTATGATGTATAACCTTCTTCACGCCATGACCACAAACGTCGTGTATAGTGATGGAGACTATGTTCATGGGTAACACCAATTGCAGCATGAACTTGATGGGCGGAAGTTACAACAATTCTACTGGATTCTTCAATACGTAAGCGAGCTAAAGCAACTTCATTTTCTTCACGACCTTCTGCTAAAGCGCTAATCATATTGTCCACTGAGGTATTCGTGATAGCTGTTTCTCCAGCTAAAATCGCAATATGTTGTTGGACTAATTGGAAGCGATGAATTGGACGTCCAAACTGCTCTCTCTCTTTTGAATACTGCACTGTTAGTTCCTTTGCTTTTTCAAGGGCACCAGTCATTTTTGCAATTATTGCTGCTGTAATTATTTTCTTTAAACTTTTAATCAACTCTTTTGGCACTATGATTTTTTGAACAACTGGAACATTATCAAATATAATGAAATCTCGAGGCTCAGCAGCAAGATTGATTTGAAGTGTAATTGCTACATTTTTTATTGGAAGTTGAACAATAAAATAATTTTCTTGTTGTTTAGCAACGGTAACAACATGTTCCATATGTCTAGCCCAAGGTACATTGTGAAGTACACCTGATACTTTTTCATCATTAAATTCTAGTAATTGTTCTTCATCAATTACTAAAGTGGCCTTTTCAGTAATAGGTGTTAACCCGCTAGTTTCAAGTGTTAAATTAGCTAATGTATGTTCAATAAATGGTATTGGAACTGCATATTTCCCCACTAATTTATAAACATTTAAAACGCAATCGAGATCCCCACCTACCCCGCCATGTTCCTCTAATAAAACAAAATTCAACATTTCATTTTCAGCTAATAGTACCCATAAATCTTCAGCCCATTTTCCTTCTTCAAGTAAATCGACTGTTTCCTTTTCAACATTGTCTTTAAAAATTTTATCAACAACTTCAATTATCATATCTTTAATTTCACTCATTTAGCGACCACTCCCTTCGCTACAACCCCATATAATACTTCAGAAGTACCGCCACGTATTGTGAAGCCTGGTGAGTGTAAAATCGATTCAGCCATATAACGATCAAATTTTCTTTCTGCTTCCAAGCGTGGCATAGTTTGAACAAGTAAACGTGCAACCTCTGGAACTTTTTGCTCAAATTTTGTACCGATGCTTTTGACAAGTGCTGCTGGGATGGCGACCTCACCACCCTCTTCTAAAACCTTTGCTACGCCGATTGATAAATTACGTAGCCCCCACATTTCAGCGATTAATTTAGATGCTTCCTCTAGACCAATTAAATCTCCTTGCTTTTTTAGCTCCTCTACTAATTCATTTAATAGAGGAAACGTACTTAAAATACGTTCAGGACCACTTCGTTCAAAGGCAAGTTCGGCCAAACCTTGCTCCCAGCCATTGCCTAAAGTTCCTACAACCATATTATCTGGCACGAAAACGTTTTCAAAAAAAACATCATTAAAATGGTGTTCACCAGTTAAATAGCGAATTGGTTTAATTTCAACACCATCCGCATGCAAATCGATAATAAGCTGACTAAGTCCCTTATGTTTTTTTGCTGGATCTAATTGTTCAGTTCGTACGAGTGTTACCATATAATGAGCATGATGTGCGTTACTAGTCCATGTTTTTGCACCATTTACTAGCCAACCACCATCAACTTTAGTTGCACGAGTGCTAACTGATGCTAAATCAGAACCACTATTTGGTTCACTTAGACCAATTGCAAAAAAACATTCTCCTTTTACGATTTTTGGTAGGAAAAACTGACGTTGTTCTTCAGTTCCAAATCGTAGCAATAGTGGTCCTGTTTGACGATCAGCAAACCAATGAGCTGCAACTGGTGCACCAGCTGCTAAAAATTCCTCTGTTAAAATATAACGATCTATTGAACTTCTTTCTGCTCCACCATATTTTTTAGGCCACGTCATCCCTATCCAGCCTTGGTTAGCGATGATTTTTGAAAAGGTGGGGTCACTGCCACTTAACCAAGAATCACATTTTGTTTTAAATGTTCCTATCTTAAGGTGTTTTTTCAAAAAAGACCTTACCTCTAACCGAAAATTCTCCTGTTCCTCAGTAAATTGTACAATTGGCAACTTCATCTCCACATCCCCTTTACACAATTACGGTAGTTATTATTATATATGTGTAAATTATTGTATTATGTCATTTTGATTAAGGGATTTTTCTGTTAATGAGAAATTATATGAATATTAAAGGTTTTCAAACATTTAAGTGAAATAAGGAAGTATAGACTAGCAGCTATCTTTATCGGAAGTACTTATAAGGTGTTGTGAGCGAGCTTCTAATAAATAACGTAGCTTACAAAGAAAAGCAGAGGCAGCTCGTTTAGCTCCGAGAACAACTGGAGGTGCTGACAAAATGATGGTCTTGGCTCTTGAAGACAGAACCGAAGTTGGTCGAGGAGCTGGCCAAGTGGTAAGTACGTCTTCTTAAATAATTAAACGACTGAATGTAAAATAAAAACCCCCTCAAAAGGGGATTTTTCACTCATCATCATTTTGCTTACTTAGCAATTCTGGAGTACGCTCTAACTGTTCAATAAACGAGCGAGATTTTAATCGGATACCTGTTTGTTCCTCATAAATTGTTGTTACAATTTTTTTAATGAAATATTTCGTTCCTTTTTTCAAATCTAATTTTCCAACTTGTTCTATTGGTACCGTATAAAACATCCGAATTAATTTTAATTGTGTAGGAGTCAATCGAATAATATACGGATCTAAATGGAAGCATCGATGGCACAAAAATCCACCTTGGGAAAAGGAAAAGGCAAATTCTCCCTCAACTTGTCCACATGACGCACATGCATGTAGAACTGGCTGAACACCTGTAAAGGGCAATAGTTTCCAATCAACAAAAAGAGCAATTGCTTCAGGATCATAGCCTTCTTCAATTGCATGAAGTGCTTGTTGTAGTACTTCAAAAGCAAAAGGCTGTGGTCCACCTTCATCTACTAGTCTATCCATAAGTTCTACAATATAGCTTGCATATGCTGTAGCCATAATTTCAGTTTGAATGTTACGCATTGAGCTTATATGCTCACCCTGTTGCAAAGTTCCCATGCCAGAAGTTCTTTGCACAACAAACATTCCATGCATAAACGTTTGTGTAATACCTGCTAATCTACTAGTTGGCTTTTTTGCCCCGCGCGCCATTACTGCAACTTTTCCCGCTTCCCTTGTCATTAGCGTTACGATTTTATTTGATTCCCCATATGAGCGAGATTTAATTACAATGCCTTCCCACTTATGTAGCATTGGCGGCACTTCCTTCAATTAATTTTCTATTTCTATTATACATGAAAAAGAACACCTACAATAAAAGCAGGTGTTCATCTTTATAATTTATTTTTATTGAATCTCAATAGAGGCACGAGTAACCCCTCGATTAAAAGATGCTTCCAATGCTTTTGATATATCTTCTAATGTAAAATTACAGTTTAAAATCTCACTGAAAGGATACTTGTTTATATGACTATTTAAAAATTGCAATGACTTATATAAATACCAAGGTTGATAGCGAATAATTCCTTTAATTTCAATACCTTTTCTTGTCATAAGTCCTGGATCGAATTGTGTTAATTTCCCAGGAGATATGTTCCCAATGGAAATATATTTACCTCCTGATTTTATTAAATGTATTCCTTCTGCAAATGCTGCTGGTACTCCTGTCAATTCCATTACTACATCCGCACCAGCATTGTTTGTATAGGCTAATATTCTTTCTACCCTACTCTCTAATGTATCATATTGATTCATTGATAACGTATAATCAGCACCAAATCTTTTCGCTAATTCTAGTCGGCTTTCAACAGCATCTATGACAATTACATTTGCGCCAAAAGTCTTTGCTACCGCTGTTGCGTTTAATCCCAATCCACCTGCCCCTTGAATCACAATTGTATCTCCAGATTTCAACCCTGATTGTGCAATCCCATAATATACTTGTGACAGTGCACAATTTGCACTTGCAGCTACTTCATCAGGTATATTATCTGGCACTTTGTAAAAATATTGGTCTGGATGGATGTAATAATGGGTTGCAAATGAACCATGAAAATGAGGATATTCATGGGCATCTTTCCCCCAATATTCATATGCATTCTCACAAATGTTAAAATATCCTTGCAGACAGTTTTTACACTTTTTACACGTTAAAAAGTAAGCAGCCGCTATTCTATCTCCTACTTTGACCGGTTGTCCAGCATAATCAGTCGTTACATCTTCTCCTAGATCAACAATTTCCCCTACCATTTCATGTCCCATTACACCTGATTTTTTCGTAGGATGATAGCCCTTCCAAATATGTAGCTCAGAACCGCATACATTTGTTCGAATAACTTTCACTAAAACTGATCCTTTAGAAGCTTTTGGTAACTCATATTCTTCAAAAGTCATTTTTTCAGGCTCAGTCATAACCGCAACTTTCCCTTTCATTCCCATACCCCCATTAAATTAGCTTTCTTCTTAACATATGAATGGAATGAAGCAATTATTTTTTCTATAAAAAACCTTTTTTATAAACAGCATTTATTACTTCAATAAAAAAAGTCCTAAAAGTATTCAATCAATACTTTAAGACTTCCTTTACAAGTTTAATATTCGTCTTCTCTATAACCAAAGTCACGTAGAAAAGTTGATTTATTACGCCAATCCTTTTGAACCTTCACCCAAAGCTCTAAGTATACTTTTGAACCTAGTAGCATTTCGATATCTTTACGAGCAAGTGTCCCTACTTCTTTTAATAATGCTCCCCGTTTACCAATGACGATTCCTTTTTGGGAATCACGTTCTACCATTATCGTAGCTTGAACGCGGATCATATTATCATTTTCTTCATCACGCTTGATTTTATCAATTACAACAGCAATTGAATGCGGGATTTCCTCCCGAGTTAAATGAAGCACCTTTTCTCGTATTAATTCTGAAATAATAAAGCGCTCAGGATGATCTGTTACTTGGTCTGAAGGATAATATTGAGGACCTTCAGGTAAGTATTTCTCAATCGTTGTTAATAAATTTTCAACATTGTTTCCTTGAAGTGCAGAAATAGGCACAATTTCTGCAAAAGGATATTTCTCATTATATGTTTCAATGATTCGAATCAGTTCGTCTGGGTGAATTTGGTCAATTTTATTGATGACAAGAAAAACTGGTGTTTTTGTTTCTTGCAATAGTTCGAGAATAAATTCATCGCCCTTCCCAAGTTCCTCTTCAGCATTTACCATAAACATAATTAAATCGACTTCTCTTAGCGTATTTTTAGAAACTTTTATCATAAATTCGCCAAGCTTATGTTTTGGTTTATGGATTCCAGGTGTGTCAATGAATATCATTTGAGATTGTTCTCGTGTAAGTACACCTTGAATTTTATTTCTCGTCGTTTGGGGTTTATCTGACATAATGGCAATTTTTTGGCCGATCACGTGATTTAAAAATGTTGATTTCCCTACATTTGGTCTACCAATTATTGAAATAAACCCTGATTTAAAACTACTGTTTTCCTGCATTATCTAAATCCTCCGGTGTAAAGGCGCCTGGTAATAGCTCGCCTACTGTCGTTTGTTGTACGTCTCCCTTTAAGTTTGTTAAGTAAACTGGCATATTAGGTGAACAAAATTCCGAGATTACTTGTCTACAAGCACCACATGGCGAGCATGCACGATCAGTATCTGCTACAACAGCTAGCCCTTTAAATTTTGTTATTCCTTCTGAAACTGCTTTGAAAATTGCTGTTCTTTCTGCACAGTTTGTTAAACCATAACTAGAGTTCTCAATATTACAACCAAGATATACTTGTCCATCCTCTGTTAATAAAGCAGCTCCAACTGCAAATTTTGAATAAGGTACATAAGCCGTTTTTCTCGCAATTTTAGATTGTTCAATTAACGAATTCATATCCACAGTCATAGGAATGGATACCCCCCTCTTTTTAAACTAATATTTTTTACTTAAGGAGATTTTTGAAGAAAGGTAAGCGGAAAGCAAGCTAACTCCTCAAAGTTACAATGCGCCTCGATCGAAAGCTTAAAAAGCCCCGAGATTTAGGCATTTAGCTACCGCACAGCTAAGGCTATGACCGTTTACAACAAGTAACAGCATTAGCGCTTTTCGCCTTTCTTAAAACCATTTAGGTAGAAAAATAAGTAAACCGATTATAACACTTGTTAGTGCAAATACAAGTACAGCACCTGCAGCAATGTCTTTTGCTTGTTTTGCAAGCGGATGAATATCGGGTGTAGCTAAGTCGACTACATTTTCAATAGCTGTATTAATCATTTCAGCCCCTATTACTAAGGAAATGGTGATGATTATGATAAGCCATTCACTATAACTTAGCCCTGTTAATAAACCCGCTGTAACCACTATAAAAGCACTTAATATATGAATACGCATATTTTGTTCTTTCATTGATGAAAAAATGCCATGAAATGCATACCCAAAAGACTGAATCAGTTTACGAACGTTCATTAAAATCACGGCCTAGACCAAAAGAAGATAATATTTCATCCTGTTTGCCAAACATAACTTTTTCATCTTCAGGTGTCATATGGTCGTATCCTAAAAGGTGTAGAAAACCGTGAACTGCAAGGAAGCCTAATTCTCGTTCAAAGGTATGGCCATATTCAATAGCTTGTTCCTTTGTACGATCTGTTGAAATGATAATATCTCCTAAAATTCTAGGAATATCTTCACCAACAATTTCTACTTCGCCTTCCCCTAATTCTTCTAAAGCAAATGAAATAACATCTGTTGGTTGATCTTTATCACGATATTCACGGTTAATCTCATGAATTGCCTCATTTGTTACGAATGTAATTGATACTTCACTACCATCCTCGATATTTAAAGTAGCCGCCGCATGTTGGAGCAATTTTTCAACTAATTCAATATGCTCTTCTTTTACTTCATTTGTTTCATCTAAAAAATCAATATTTAACATGATTTCCTCCTATATTTAATCCTCTTTCGGATACTCAATTCGAGAATGGAAAATTCCATTTAACGTTTTACATAGTACTTCTTCGATAATTTTTAATTCCTTTATCGAGACATCACATTCATCAAATTGATGCTCTTGCACACGACTTTGAATAATAGAGTGTACAAGCTCTTGAATTTTTTCTAAATTTGGTTGTTTCATCGAACGCACAGCTGCTTCTACACTGTCAGCAATGTTAATTACTGCTGCTTCCTTCGTTTGAGGCTTTGGCCCTGGATAGCTAAATTGACTTTCATCAACGTCTTTCCCCTCTTCTTTTGCTTTAAATACAAAATATTTTAACGTACTTGTTCCATGATGCTGTAACGCAATATCGATAATTTCTTTTGGCATTTTATGTTTTTGTAAAAGCGCAGCGCCATCGGTTGTATGAGAAATAATAATTTCTGCACTTCTTTCTGGCGGTAACGAATCATGGGGATTAATACCAGACATTTGGTTTTCTATGAAAAACGCCGGTCTTCTCGTCTTTCCAATATCATGATAATAACAGCCTACCCGAGCAAGTAATCCATCAGCCCCAATTGCTTCACAGGCAGCTTCTGCAAGGTTTGCAACCATTACACTATGGTGATATGTTCCTGGAGTTTCCGTTAATAATTTTTTCAATAATGGATGGTTGGGATTTGATAACTCGATTAATTTCATTGTCGACAATAATCCAAAGGCTGATTCAAAAAATGGTAACAATCCCATCGTTAAAGCTCCAGATAATATACCAGATGTAAAACCAGCAACAGCATAAAATAGTAACTCCATCACATCATATTCTGATTGAGACATTAACAAGTAGAAAGCTATAAATGAAATATTAACAATTGATGCAGTAATACAAGCTTTTAATAAATCAGATCTTTTTTCAATACTTCTCATGAAGAAAATACTAGCTAATCCACCGAAAATAATATATAAAGCAATATCCATTTGCAATACAGCCGCATAGCCTTGATGGAAAATGACACCCGCTGAAGCAGCAGTTAAAATTGTTACAAGCGTTGCAACTTTTTCATTTGCTAACAGGCGAATTAACATTGTAGCAAGGGCTGTTGGATATAAAAAGGCAATTGTAGTATCAAATTCGTTTGATAACATGCTTAAAAACTTCATTAGAATAATTGACCCGGCATATACAATAGCTGTAACAAGCAATGCGTTTCTTCGCTTCGCTAAATCCATATCTAACCGGTCAAATAAAAAGTATAAAAAGGCCATTTGTAAAATGATGAGAATGACTAAGCCCAAAAGAGGTTCTTTTGTCGTATGATTGTTAAGTAGCCCTAATAATTCTAGTTGGCGATATACTTCACGATCAATTAACTCCCCTTCTTGAACAATTATTTGTCCCTGTAAAATACGAGTTGGATCAACTTCTTCACGAGCCTGTTGTATTAATTCATTCGTCTTTTTCTCATCTAACACTTCAGTTTCAATAATTGAAGCTCGTCCAATTACAATTACTGGATTTAAAATTTGCTCATCAATCGTTGTAAGTTGACGAATCTTTGTTTCAATTTCGTTTCTTTTTTGTCCAACTTGATCTGCTCGAATAGATTCAGATAATACTGTATCAATTAAATTAACAAGAATATTCTTTGCATTATTTAAGCTTGATTCGTTAACTGTTAATAATGATTGTAATTGGCTATTGGTGAAAACAAGCTGTGATTGACTATCAGTAATATCTTTTAATTTTTCCCTCAATTGCTGAATTTGTTGTTCGATTGGCAGTTCTTTTTCTTTTGATTTTAACTCTTCACGAACATCGGATACGATATCAAAAAGCGATACGACGAGGGCAACACGATGTTCTGCTGTTTCTTCATTAAAAACATAAACAGGCTCTACTGCATTTTCAGCATGTTTTCGTTCTTCTTCCGTTTTCACAGTATCTTCTACCGTTTTTACAGCACGTATCGTTTCTGGTGCTAACTGAAAAGGTTGTATATCATATGTAGTACCTCGAACATTTCCAAGCATTAAAAAGAATTGAAGTAATCCTGTTAATACGAGAACGATTACGATTAACGTTCTGAAACTAATCATATTCAATAATTTATTAAAGTGCCTGTTCATTGTGCACCCCCAACAAGTCTATATGTACTAGTTTACCAATTTATGAGTATAATTTCATGAATAGTTAATAGAAAATGAAAAAATGTGCACGAAATTCCGTACACATTATTTTAAATACCTTAAATTTTATAATTCTTGCTCAGTATAAGCTTGGATTACTTTTGCAACAAGAGGATGACGAACAACATCGCCAGCTTCTAGCGTTTGAAAATGTATATCTTTTACATATTTTAATGTTCGCTCTGCAACAATTAAGCCTGATTCTGTGTTTTTTGGTAAATCAATTTGTGATTTATCACCAGTAATGACCATCTTAGAGCCAAATCCTAAACGTGTTAGAAACATTTTCATTTGCATATGAGTTGTATTTTGCGCTTCATCTAAAATGACAAAAGCATCGTCTAATGTACGACCGCGCATATATGCAAGAGGTGCAATTTCAATTGTCCCTCTTTCGATTAATCGTTGTGTCTGTTCTGCACCATATATATCATTTAACGCATCATATAGAGGACGTAAATATGGATCTACCTTCTCCTTTAGATCACCAGGTAAAAATCCTAATGATTCGCCAGCTTCAACAGCAGGTCGTGTTAAAATAATTCGTTTTACATGACCATTTTTTAAACTTTGTGTTGCCATAACGACAGCTAAATAAGTTTTACCTGTACCTGCTGGACCAATTCCGAATACTAGGTCATTATGACGAATCGCTTTTATGTACTCGCGTTGACCTATTGTTTTAGCTCGTATTGGTTTACCTTTATAGTTCCTTGCAATTTCTTCCTCATATAATTCAGCAAAGTATTCTATCGTCCCTTTATTCACCATTTCAATCGCAGTTGCGACATCACGTAAATCTATATTAATGCCTTTTCGAATTACTTTAAGTAGTTCTCGTAATAGCTCCTTAACTTGTTGCTTCTGAGCTTCTTCTCCAGCAATTTGGATTACTTCACCACGAGTAATAATTTGTACTCGAAACGTTTCTTCCAGTAGCTTTAAATTGGCATCAGACATACCAAGTAACATAACTGCTTCATTTGGATTTTCAACTTGTAATTCCGATAATTGTTCTGCCATAAATCAATCTCCTTGGTCAATTGGGTAGTTTTTCGCAATATTTTCATTTACCAAAAATAGGACCTTCCCTTTAACTTTATCATCATCGAATGTAACGTGCAAAATGTTTTCTTTTTTTATAATCGTTTTGGGAGGTAATGATTTTAATATTTTTTCGTGCAATAGTGGCAAAATAAACGATTCGATTTGTTCTTCGGAAATTTCTTGCGTAACAGCAATGTACTTTTGAGTCCTTTTGATTTCGATAAATCTTGAAAGCCACTCTGGTAAATCGACCTTTTGAAACGATTTTCCCTGCTCCTTTTCATTATTTATTTTGAAATCAAATACCCATTCTCTATTACTAGCAGAAATGAATTTTACCTTTTTAGGAATTGTAAATTCTGTTTCTAGCCAATAATCCGCATACACTTCACCATCTGCACCAACAACAACTGACTTATCGCCTACTGTAATTACTCCTGAAACAAGTGTATCCCCTTTATATACAGTTGTATTCGGTGAAACACGGCGTTCTCCACTAGAAATTTCAAAATGAGTAATTACTCCACTTTTTGCAGCAACTAAATGACTTTTTTTATTACCCGTATTATCTTTATTGTCAGTTATCGGAGCAAGTTGAGGAGCAATCGTCATATTACTACCGTTTTTTAATATATGCACCCAGGATAAGTCTCTTATTTCTTCCATAATAGTTTGTCTAATTTCAAAATCAGATTTCACATTATGTTTGAATAAGGGACCCTTTAAACCTAACTTCTCTTCTATTACTTTTTCAACAGCAACTCTCATTTCCGGTGTTTCTGCTTCAACACTTACTTTCCAAACCATTTGTGAACAAATAATCGGAATACAAATTAACATTAGTAAACCGATTGCTGTCCAACTATTTTTTTTGAAAATACGAGACACTTGTAAATATCGAATTTTCACTTTAAGTTGATACTTTTTTCTTGAAGCACGAACAGCAGATAAATCCTTTCTTGCAATTTCAAATTTTATTTCATTTTCAAGATGTGTTAAATTTTTAATTTTTATTTTTTTAGCATGTAAATGTTGAATAAATGCATTTGCTGCACCTTTTCTAGAGACAGCTATTTCAACAGGTCGATTATCGTATTTTTTCATATGGATTCACCTGTCGCTGCATTTCTATACTTAATAGTTCTTCAACATGTATTATAAATTCTTCTTCTTTTAACACATCTATATGTACTCTTTTTGCTTTTATTAACATAGAAAAATCTTCATACAGAAATGAACAATGTTGCTCAGAAGCTTCAAGAAATTTATATGTTCCAATTAATCGCAATTGGCGACAATTTATCATTTCAATTAATGGATCGGTCTGAAATAACTTTTTCAATTAAAATGCCCCCTTTTCGCAAAGTATATGCTTTGGAAAAGAGGGTCATGATAATTTCTATTGCTTTAACGGAAGTAAAAACCTGATATGTTCTACTACCAATTAGGGGCGCTAAATAAACCCCTCATTGAAATAATTAATATCGTTAGTTCGATTCTTATTATTATCGCTGTTTAGCCTTTGGAGGCCCTAATATTTCAGAAGTAATTATTGCCTGAATTAAAGCTTCTCTAGAAGTTGGTACTATGCTACCAATTTCTTTCTTTTTAATATCGTCCATAGAAGCCTTCGATGCCGCTTCTTTTGTTGATCGAACCGATGAACGATTTTCATCAAATTTTGGTCTTGTATTTTGTTTAAGAGGTTGCATCTCTATTACTTTGGCCGATGTATGAGATTTCACATCCTCCAATTTTTCTCTTCTGTTATCAAAAGTTTGTGTATTTGCAGCATCATTTAGCCTCTGAAAAATCTCACTAGCGAAATCTTCAAGAGATTTTGTCGTCGATTTTCTTTGTTCCAATTGTCTTGGTTGATCAAAATTTTGAGTATTTGGTTTATTATTAAATGGCGGCATTGCTTTTTGTTGTTTCTGTTTTTTATTTCCATTTAGCAGAGAGCTAATGACAAAAATTGCCACCATCAACATAATTGTACCCATTTAGCTAAACACTCCCTTCAAAGGTGTGCATCGTTATTATTTTTTAGGTGTATCTGGTTTATCATTCGTTACTTTTGCAATTGAATCTCTCATGGAAGTGTCTGCTTGAATGTTTTTATAGTTCATGTAATCCATTATTCCAAAATTTCCTGAACGTAATGCTTCAGCCATTGCCATTGGTACTTCCGCCTCAGCCTCAACAACTTTTGCTTTCATTTCTTGAACTTTCGCAACCATCTCTTGCTCGTTTGCAACAGCCATTGCCCGACGTTCTTCAGCTTTTGCTTGCGCAATATTTTTATCTGCTTGCGCTTGTTCTATTTGTAATTCTGCACCAATATTTTTGCCAACATCAACGTCCGCAATATCAATGGATAAAATTTCAAAAGCAGTTCCTGAGTCTAGCCCTTTAGACAAAACAGTTTGTGAAATTAAATCTGGATTTTCTAAAACTTTTGAGTGACTTTCTGAGCTACCGATTGTTGATACGATTCCTTCACCGACACGGGCAATAATTGTATCCTCACCAGCACCACCGACTAATCGATCAAGGTTTGCACGTACTGTAATACGCGCTTTTGCTTTTACTTCAATCCCGTTAATTGCCACACCAGCGATAAAAGGTGTTTCAATAACTTTTGGATTTACTGACATTTGAACTGCTTCTAATACATCACGTCCAGCTAAATCAATTGCTGCACAGCGTTCAAAAGATAACTCAATATTAGCACGTTGAGCTGCTATTAATGCGTTAACGACACGGTCTACGTTACCACCTGCTAAATAGTGGGATTCTAATTGGTTAATTGTAACATTTAGACCTGCCTTATGCGCTTTAATCAATGGATTAACAATTCGAGCTGGAATAACTCTACGTAATCTCATCCCAATTAAAGTGAAAATACTAACTCGTACACCAGCTGCAAGAGCACTAATCCATAGTGCAATTGGAACAAATGTAAAAAATACTGACAATACAATGATAGCTAAGATGATTGCTATAATCATACTAATTGCTACTCCATCGATAATCATTCTTCTTCAACTCCCTTTTTTATTTCTCTCACAACAATGCGTGAGCCTTCTACTAAAATTATCTCAATATTTTTATTGGAATCGATATATCCACCTTCTGAAACGACATCGATTCTTTCATGATCAACTACAATTGTTCCTGCTGGGCGAAGGGGTGTTATCGTTTTACCAGTCTTCCCTAGCAAGTCGATACGATTCACATTGGATACATATCCTTCCTCTGTAGTTGTAGCATCCCTCAAAATAAGCTTATTAAAGACATGTAGATTTTTTCCTAAAAATTTCACTAATATCACCATCCCTATTACTGCAATAAACAGTGCAATTAATATTGAATAAGCCATATGAATCACACTCTCTCCTGCAAATAATAAACTAATAATCATAAGTACTCCACCGATTAAACCGATTATTCCACCTGGAACGAATAATTCGGCAATGATCAATATAAATCCAATGACAAAGAGTAATATAGATTCATATCCTGCAAAACCAGCAACTGTATGACCAAAAAAGAATGCAGCGAATGAGAATAGTCCAACGAGTCCAGGTATACCGAACCCTGGTGAAAACAATTCTATTACTAAACAAAGACTTGCAATTGATAAAAGAAGTGTTACAACAATGGGATTTGTTATAAACCTTGCTAATTTTTCTGCAAAAGTAGGTTCAATTGATACAAGTTCACTTTTAGAATGTCCTATTTTTTCAAGAAGCTCATCTAAATTCGCCACTGTTCCTTTTGAATACTCTTCTGCTGATAATGTTAAAAGTTTTCCAGAAGGTGCGCGGTATTCAGGTAAATGTACAGATTGATCAGCCATTGCTCGAGCATAAATAGGGTCTTTCCCTGATGATTGTGCTGCTGCAACCATACCAGAAATCCATGCATTATTCGCCTTTTCATGTGCAGCATTTCCCTGTCCATCGATAATTGCAGCTGCATCGATTGTTCCACTTGGTACCATATAAATTTCATCGGCATGAAGAGCTAAATAGGCACCTGCTGAATGCGCTTTCGAATTAATAAATGCAATTGTATGAAGCGACGTTTCATCCATTAACTTCGCAATTTCTTCTGCAGCATTTACAAAGCCACCAGGGGTATGTATTTCTAAAATAATTGTTTCCGCTTTCTCATCAATTGCTTCTTCAAAAGCTCTTTCTAAAAATGCTTTTAATCCTTTTTCAACTTCATTTTCAATTTTCACATGATAAACTTTGCCCTCTGCATAAGCAGTTAAAGTTGGTGATAGTAACAAAAAAGAAAGGAATAATAATATAATCCATTGTATGCCTTTTGAATGCATCATTTCCACCCTCCTCCCAGATAGAAATTAGTTGATACTTTATTTACGGATAAGAAGTGATAAAGTTTCAAAAAATACATCTTTAAATTTATTTTACACAAAATTAATCATAAATTCTTTTAACATCTATAATAAATTTATAAAAGGAGTTCTTATATATAATATAGAAAGGTTACTTTAAAAATGTAAAATACCCTAGTATTTGTAATACAACAAATACTAGGGTATATCATTTTTTCCTTAATGAATCATAAAATTGCGTGTTATGAACGTAGGGATTGCTAGGAAATTACCACTTACGTTTACGTGCAGCTTCTGATTTCTTTTTACGTTTTACGCTCGGTTTTTCATAAAATTCGCGTTTTCTTACCTCTTGAATTGTACCACTTTTTGATACAGTACGTTTGAAGCGGCGAAGAGCATCTTCAAGCGATTCGTTTTTTCTAACGACAGTTTTTGACATCTCTCTTTCCCTCCCTCCGAACACACGTCAATACACAAACAACGTTAATCACTTGTGTACTAAAGAATTATATCGTATCATCTACCAACAGTCAATAGTAAGAATTCGATTTAATAGTTAGAATCTGAAGTTAAGCCATTTATAATGGCAACACCAGAGCTTGCACCGATTCTAGTTGCGCCTGCTTCCACCATTTTTTTCATATCTTCAAGGTTGCGTACACCACCAGACGCCTTTACACCAAGCTCTGGTCCAACAGTTTTACGCATAAGTGCTACATCTTCAGCAGTTGCGCCTCCAGTAGAAAAACCTGTAGAAGTTTTAACAAAATCAGCACCAGCTTCCACAGAAAGCTCACATGCTTTTACTTTTTCTTCGTCTGTTAATAGGCTAGTTTCAATAATTACTTTTACTAAAGTACCATTGGCTGCTTCTACAACAGCTTTAATATCATCACGTACTACTTCATATTCTTTATTTTTTAAGGCACCGATGTTGATAACCATATCAATTTCTTGTGCGCCATTATCAATTGCATTTTTTGTTTCAAATGCTTTTACTTCAGATGTTGTTGCACCTAACGGGAAGCCAATAACAGTACAAACTTTTACATTTGTATTTGCTAAAAGCTGTGCGCTTAAATTTACCCAAGTAGGATTTACACAAATTGAAGCAAATTCATATTTTTTTGCTTCTTCACATAATTTTTCAATTTGATTTCGAGTTGCATCTGCTTTTAATAGTGTATGGTCGATCATTGAAGCGAAATTTTGAGTCATAAATATTACTCCTTTATTTTAAGTTGTCCGTACCTCTCCTATAATACCATTATTTTATAGAATTGCGAAATGACAGAAATTTTAAAAGAAATTAAATAAAAAACTAGTTCTAATGACAACCTTTACACTTATTAAAAAATTTATTCATAAAAACAGGCAAAACCACAATTCGGTTTTACCTGTTTTTTTGTAGTAGTATAATTATTTGATAATCTTATCTTTTAAGAGGCTAAGAATTTCCTAGGTTTTTATTGAACCTGTTCCTCTAAAACTCTTACAAACTGACCTTCATTGTAAGGATAGCCAGCTTTTACGATTTTTACTTTAATTAGTTTGCCAATCATCTCTTCAGTGCCTTCAAAGACAACACGTAAATAGTTATCAGTATAGCCAACGAAAAGATTGTCTTTATCAGATTCTTTATAATGCTCTTCAGGGATAATTTCTAATACTTCCCCTTCAAATCGAGACGCATATTCTTTCGCTAATTGGTCATTTAATGTTAATAAACGATGTACACGTTCATTTTTAACCTCTTCATCTACTTGATCTTCCATTCGGGCTGCAGGAGTCCCAGTACGCTTTGAGAATGGGAATACATGAAGTTCTGCAAATTTATGTTTCGCAATGAAATTATATGTTTCCATAAATTCTTCTTCCGTTTCACCTGGGAAACCAACAATAACATCAGATGTAATCGCTAAATCAGGTAGTGCTACATTTAATTTTTCTAAACGCTCTGCAAAGAATTCCATCGTATATTTACGACGCATACGTTTCAATACTGTATCGGAACCTGACTGAATTGGAATGTGTAAATGTCTTACAACAATATTCGAATTTTTTAATACATCAATTACTTCATCCGTTAATTGTGATGCTTCAATTGAAGAAATACGTAAACGTTTTAAGCCTTTAACATTTGCTTCTAAATCACGAAGTAATTGTGCTAGATTATAATCTTTAAGATCTTGACCATAGCCACCTGTATGAATACCTGTAAGAACAATTTCCTGATACCCAGCATCTACAAGTTGTTGTGCTTGTTTAATAACTTCTTGTGGATCCCGTGAACGCATTAATCCACGAGCCCAAGGAATAATACAGAAAGTACAGAAATTGTTGCAACCTTCTTGGATTTTAAGGGATGCACGTGTACGGTCTGTAAAGTAAGGCACATCTAATTCTTCGTAAACGCGATTTTTCATAATGTTGCGTACTGCATTAATTGGCTGGCGCTCTTGTCTATATTGATCAATATACCCAAGCATTTTTTGACGATCTTGTGTACCTACTACAATATCAACACCAGGAATTGCCATTATTTCTGCAGGAGATGTTTGTGCATAGCATCCCGTTACACAAATAACCGCATCCGGATTTTGACGGACTGCACGACGAATTACTTGGCGGGATTTTTTATCACCTGTATTTGTTACTGTACATGTATTAATAACATAAACGTCTGCTTGATGTTCAAAGTCAGTACGTTCATATCCTTGTTCTTTAAAAAGTTGCCATATCGCTTCTGTTTCGTAATGGTTTACTTTACAGCCTAAAGTATATAGAGATACGGTTTTCGGACGCTCGTAACTCATAATCTATATCATCCTTTCAATATTTCACCTACATATTATAACGTGTTTTATAATAACATAAATAATTGCGTTGAGCCTACTTTTGCATCATTCAGAAAGAAAACTCTATTTCTATTTTATTTATTTATCTAAAAAACTTTTAATGATATTACATTATAGAAAAAAAAACACTCAAAACCCAGTATAACCAATATTTCATAATTCAAAGGGAGCAGTATCTAAACTGACACCTATGTCAAGGACACAATAAAAAAAGAGATTAAGCAACTTGAAGATGATTCCTATATTGAATAGGGGTCATCTTTTTTAAATTCCACTGATATCGATAATTGTTGTAATAAGCCATATAATGATTTTATTTTTGTCTTTAATTCTTTTAACGTTTTACTAGATTGATAGTCTACCTTATCTTTTAAATGCCCAAAGAACGACTCTTGGGGCGCATTATCCCAACAGTTGCCCCTTCTAGACATAGATTGGCCTAAACCATATTTCTTTAATAATTTTTGATATCTGGGGCTTGTGTAATGCCTACCTTGATCTGAGTGGACGAAAGCCTCTTTATGTAGCGTGACTTTCTTATTGTTGACTAACTTATGGATTGTCTGAGTTGCGATGTCTAAAGTGATTCGATCAGAAACATGATAAGCTAAGATTTCGTTCATAGAGGCATCTTTTACGGTCGACAAATAAGCCATACAATTACTGTTATATGGCAAATACGTTATGTCTGTTAATAACACTTTTCCAGGAACACCTTGCTTAAATTCTCTGTTTAACTTGTTTGAAACGACCTGATGTTCTTTTGTCGCTTTGGCCATTCTTTTATACGGATTCGGCTTTCTATAGGGGCAGACGATTCCGTATTTCTTCATAATTCTTTGGATTTTTTTACGACTAAAGATAAGATTAAAGTCATTCTCCAGAATCATTTTTATGGAACGGGACCCTTTCTTATAACCACGTCGATTAAAGGCTTTCAATATGATTTCTTTCGCTTCTAAGTCTCGTTGCTCTCTACCTTTACGGCTAGAACCCGCCTTTAGGTAACTGTAATATCCAGAACGTGAGACTTCTAAAAGGTCACAGAAATAAGCCGTCATTCGCTTAAATTGATTCTGTTCCACGGTTTCATAAATCAACTGATATATACTACTCGGATCTAGACTTTCTCTGGCGTTTAGCAGCCTCCTTTCTGTCACTTCGAGCTTTTTTAATAACTCCACTTGGCCCTCTAATAACTTAATTCTAGCCTCTTGTCTTTCGATAATTTCAGAAGGTGTCAGTTCACGAATTAATGGTCGAACAGAATTACTTTTCCTCGAATCTGTGAGTCCAATTGAACCATTCTTTTCGTAAGCTTTCTTCCATCTATAAGCAGACTGTTCAATGCGTTTAATTTCCTATAACGTCTACATCGAAGCCGTTTTCTTCAAAAATTTGTCGAGGAAGTTTACCAGCTAAATATTCATCTAAAAATGTATTTTTAAAGGTATCTGTATAGGTAATAGCCCGTTCACTTACACGTTGTACATTTGGATTCTTTTCTAATGCTTTAATCTCTTTAATTGAAAATATTATCTTACTCATGATGTCCTTAATCTCCAGTTATTAAAATTCAGTATATAAAAAATACCTGTAGATAAAACACTCTTATTCAAGTGTCCTAACTACAGGTACCATATTAATCTCCCACCTCTCTTTTTAATAGGAACTACAATTCCAACATATAGAATCGCTACAAATACCATTTGCCTTGAATTAATACCAATTAATTACAAAGTGTATTAAATATGTTACAAAAATTTTTTTGGTAGAGATATGGAATATATTTGTGTATTACAAATAATGAAAAGTAAGGTTATATAATGAAAAAAATTCTTATTTCTCTTCGATCACTAATTTTAATTATCTCAGTCTTCTCTTTCTTAACACCTAATGCAAACAATCTTCGGGCAAGATTGGTAATAGAAACCGATTGTTATTCAATTATAGGACGCATTTTGTAGAAAGGATCAGCACTTCTTTCCATTATTTGTACAATATTCGAAGTGGAAATCGCACTTGATTCGGATTACTATATAACTGGTTTAAAAGGAGAACTAAGTTATTGATGTTACCTAAAAAATAATCCCCTTAGTTTTGAACGAGGGCACTGAAAAAGTCCTCATAGGGATTTCATAGCGGGTAGATGAACGATTTGTCGTTCATCTACCCGTTTTTTTGGAATCCGTTGATTTCCGTTCCAGGCGGACGCTTTCCGCGGGCGAGGC
>JAEXYZ010000005.1 GCA_023405135.1 Bacillota bacterium
TAACCGGCGCGAGGGTTCAAATCCCTCCTTCTCCGCCATACATATTTTGTATTGGCCCGTTGGTCAAGTGGTTAAGACACCGCCCTTTCACGGCGGTAACACGGGTTCGAATCCCGTACGGGTCATATAAAACTCTCAAGATATTAATATCTTGAGAGTTTTTTTGTTATTTTAAAGAAACTCACTAGCGTTGCACAAAAAGGTTCTATAATAGGTTCTATAATAAATGTTGGGGTTTTCATACAATTTATAAAAAAGAAAATGCACAACATCACCTATTTTACTATACTTGAATTGTTGAGAAACAAGTTAGTAAAGGTGAGTTGTGCTGTATGAATTTTAACATGGTTTTACCAGGATTCCTTAAATACGTTTTTTGTGTTAATCTTGTCCATAGGTTCTCCTTGTAATTAGGTTTGGACAGGACATTGTACCTTCCACCTAATTATAAGGATTTTTTTATGTCTATAAAATAAAAAATCCTAACAAAAGAAAATTTTGTATTCATTATCTTCTTGACAGTAGAAGAAAAATTTAATGCAACGATAGTGAAAGAAACTATAAAATTTCGCTTTGTGGATAACCATTTGGAAAAAGTAAATTTTACCTCTAGCACAAGTACCAGCCCCTTGAGGTGACGTCACTACCTTCTCATGTGTGCGAGCACGCTCGTCAGGTTCCGTAAGCAACTGGGCTCACATGATGTGAGTCATATATCTGTCGCTTACGGGTCTAATGCAGATAAATTGCCGCATGTCGTATGGACGACAAGAGGCGGCGAAAGGCTAAGCAAGAGTACTTTTGCAACGAGTAACCGCAGGAGCAGTTAGTTATTGCGACGAGTAACCGCAGGAGCAGAGAGCTTGCATTTAATTCTTTTCCTTAATAATAGGAGTTTTCTTATCAGATATATTATCAAAATTAATGGAAGAAAATATTGGAATGTATCTAACAAAGTTTTATACAATAGTAGGAAGAAATTTGAATGGTGGTGGAATTATGCAAATTATTGATTTACATTGTGATGTATTGGAAAAATTAACGCGATTTGAAGATACAAATTTTCGCAATGATAGTAGACTTCATGCTTGTTTAAATAATTTAATTGCTGGTAAAGTAAAAATACAAGTATTTGCAATCTTTATTCATCCTAGCATCCCACAAGAAAGAAAATTTTTAGAAGTAGCGCGACAAATTGAGGCATTTCACAGAAAAGTTTTAAGTGAACCTGAAATGGTGCATATAACTGATTGGAATCAAGTTAATGAACTAGAAGATGGGCAAATAGGAGCTGTTTTAAGTTTAGAAGGTTGTGATTGTATAGGAGATGATCTTGAAAAGCTACGCGTTATACTAGATGCAGGAGTAAAATTAGTTGGATTAACATGGAATTACGAAAATTCAGTAGCATATGGGGCGTTAGAAGATAGTTCTCTAGGATTAAAACCTTTTGCTAAAGAAGTTATCGATTTATTAAACAAACGGGATATCATTATCGATGTAGCACATTTAAATGAAAAAGGTTTTTATGAATTACTTCCATTGGCAAAAAATATTATAGCGAGTCACTGTAATGCAAGGGCACTTTGTGACCATCCTCGTAACTTAACGGATGA
Organism: Bacillota bacterium; assembly: GCA_023405135.1. GTDB lineage: Bacteria > Bacillota > Bacilli > Bacillales_A > Planococcaceae > Ureibacillus. Next base: position 1,617 of record JAEXYZ010000005.1, read on the forward strand.
CCAAGTAAAAGAATTGGTAGCACATGGAGGACGAATTCATGTTGTATTTTATCCACCATTTATTGAAAAAGGAAAAGAAAAAACGACAATTAACGAGCTTATAAAGCACATAGACTATTTATCAACTATTGTAGGTTTTGAGAATATTGGTTTTGGTTCTGATTTTGATGGAATTGATCCTTTATTTGTAGATGGCTTATCGGATGCTTCAGAATATCCAAATTTAATTCAGAACTTATTAGAAAAATATAAGGAAGATCAAATTAAACTAATAAATTATTCAGGTTTTGCAAAATTTGTATCTAATTTATAATGGCGTAAAAAGTAATAGAATTGAACTTCTAACTGATTAATAAGATTTAACTCGCACATTTTTTAGTGCGAGTTTTTTAATGGAGAATTTTGTTAGATTTACATATAAAATTTCTATAGGTATAAGCGATATCGATATTGTAAGTGCAAAAAAAGTGATATGATAGAATTGATAATAAATCGATGTTATATATTCAATACTAGTAGTTATAAGGAGTAGAATAATATTTCTGCTATTTTTATGACGAAATTTTTTATTTTTGACGGAGGGAATTTTCATGCATCAGAAGTGGTTACAAACCACTGAAGTAGAAGTGGGAACAGTTAACTCAAGATTATCCTTCTATATAGAAACGATTGAAGTTAACCGATTATCTGCATTGGCATTTTTTGCAGCAGGTGAAAAACAATATAAAGGGCAACGATTTTTTTGGCAAAATCGTGAAAAGACATTTACATTAGTAGGTCTTGGTCATGCATACGTTATTGAAAATAATGCAAACGATGATCGCTTTGACATGATTGAGGAAGAGTGGAAAGAACTAACGAAAAATATTGTGAAGGAAGAAAGTGAACCACAGCCTATACTTTTCGGTGGATTTACTTTTGATCCTAAAAATGACAAAAAAGATGCATGGAGAAATTTCCCGCAAAGCTTTTTTGCAGTAGCTACATATCAGCTTGTCATCCGTAATGATCATGCATATGTAAGTATTCATTTAGTGACAGATAAAGAAAATAGTTTAGAGGAATTTGAGGCTTTACGTAAAGAACGGGATCATTTAATTCATGCTGCTCAAGTAAAAGAAGTTAAAATGTACAACAAACCGGTTATGACAAAATATCACGAGCTTTACAAAGAAAATTATTTAAACTCAATTAATGAAGTTACGAGCCTAATTAAACAAAATAGGGCACAAAAGGTTGTTATTGCTAGATCTTTAGAGATGGCTTTTAGCGACACATTAACATCGCCACAAGTATTATCACATGTGATAAATGAACAGCCTGAAAGCTACTTATTTGGCTTAGAGCGTGAGAACCTTTTATTTTTTGGAGCTTCACCAGAACGATTAGTAAAGGTGGAAGAAGGAAATGCATATTCTTCTTGTGTAGCAGGTTCGATTAAACGTGGTAAAACGGCTGAAGAAGATTATATGCTTGGACAAAGCTTATTAAACGATGCAAAGAATTTAGGGGAACATCGATATGTAGTTGAAATGATTGCAGAAACGTTTGCAAAGAATTGTATTAACTACAAAGTACCAAATCAACCAAAGCTACTAAAAATACGTGATATTCAACATCTTTTTACACCTGTTGAAGGTAGATTAGCTTCAAATGCTACAATTTTACAGTTAGTAAAGCATTTACATCCAACACCAGCTTTAGGTGGTGTACCTCGCAATGAAGCATTAGCCGTCATTCGGAAGTTTGAGTCAATGAATCGTGGGTTATACGCAGCACCATTAGGTTGGATTGATGCAGAAGGAAATGGTGAGTTTGCAGTAGCGATTCGATCAGCGGCATTAATCGATAATAAGGCATTTTTATACGCAGGTGGTGGAATTGTAGCTGATTCGGAACCAATTTCTGAGTATGAAGAAACATTAGTGAAATTCCGTCCAATGCTACGTGCTTTAGGAGGACAATTAAATGAATGAACGTGAAATTTTAACAAACTATGTTTATAAAATTGTTGGCTCTTTGCTACAAAATGGTGTAGAAGATGTTGTTATTAGTCCAGGTTCCCGTTCGACACCATTAGCATATGCGTTTGCTTCAATAAAAAAATTAACTGTATATAGACAAGTGGATGAGCGATCAGCAGCATTTTTTGCATTAGGTATAGCAAAGGCAAAAGCTAAGCCAGTAGTACTTTTATGTACGTCTGGTACGGCTGCTGCAAATTATTATCCAGCAATTGTAGAAGCGAAATATGCACGAGTACCATTAATTGTTATTACAGCTGACCGTCCTCATGAATTAAGGGAAGTAGGTGCTCCACAAGCTATTAATCAAATAGGGCTTTATGGTGAACAGGTTAAATGGACTGCGGAGTTTCCAATACCTGATGAGGCAAAGCCAACATTGCCGTTTATTGAACGACATATCGCCCGTGGAGTAAATATCGCTACTACAGCACCATTTGGACCTGTTCATTTTAATGTACCGTTTCGTGAGCCATTGCTTATTGATTTTCAAGAGGAGCTTCCTAAACAAACCTTTCAGAATAGCTTTGTAGGACAAGTTACTCCATCTGAACAGGCGAAAGAAGCGCTTACAACTATTATTAATCAAACGACAAAAGGGTTTATGATCATAGGGGAGCTCGCTCTAGGAACTGATTTGCAACAAATATGGTCATTTATTCGTAAGGTTAAATGGCCAGTTCTTGTTGAAAGCTTATCAAACTTAAGAACAAATGTGCCTGAAGATTGTGCGTCTTATATCATTTCTACATACGATGCATTGTTAAAAAATAATGCATTTAAGGGAAAGGTTGTTGCTGATACGGTAATTCGTTTTGGGGCTCAGCCTGTTTCTAAGTTTTTAACAATCTTTTTAACGGAATCTTTACCAACTAGCTATATAGTTATTGATGAAGACCCGATGTTCCGTGATTCAAGTGCTGTTTCAACACACTTTATTCATGCGAATGTTGGCAAGTGGTTAAATGAATTAAATATAACTAGCAATGTTGACAAAGAATACCTTGATAAATGGCGTAGTGGGGAAGAAATTGCGATAAAACATATTGAAGAACATGTTGAACTTGAATCAGATGAAGGTGCAATTGTTCGATATTTGCTTGAAAATTTACCAAATGAGAGCGATCTTTTCGTAAGTAGTAGTATGCCAATTCGTGATATTGATACATTTTTATTACCTACAGCTAAAGATATTCAAATCTTTGCGAACAGAGGTGCAAATGGTATTGATGGGGTCATGTCGACGGCTATTGGATTTAGTCAAGGAAGAAAAGAACGTGAGCAGTTCTTATTAATTGGAGACTTAGCGTTTTTACATGATGTCAATGCACTAATTGCAACACGTTATCAGCAATGTAAAATTAACGTCATTGTATTAAATAATGACGGGGGAGGTATTTTCTCTTATTTACCTCAATCAACAGTAAAAGAACATTACGAAGATTTATTTGGAACACCAACAGCATTACAGTTTGAAGAAGTTGCGAAAATGTATAATATGGAATATGTTCAAATTAAAAAATTCGATGAGTTAAATAAATTATTTAATAAACGTAGTGAGAATCCAATACGTTTAATCGAAATTTTTACAGACCGTCAACAAAATGTAACGGCCCATCGTCAACTTTGGCAGCGGATTCATGTGGAGTTAGAAATATGATTTTAACTGTAAGAGGAATAAAGGTAAATATCCAAATATGGAATGAGTTTGCCTCACAAACAATTGTCATGCTTCACGGTTTCACGGGAACGATTAATACATGGGAGCAAGTTGCTACATTCTTACCTAATTTTCGTACCGTTGCCATCGATTTAATTGGTCACGGAAAAACAGATGCTCCAGAAGATGTTTCAAAATATACAATGGAAGAGCAAATAGAAATTTTAGATGAAGTCTTTACTCAATTGGCATTAAAATCATTTACATTGCTAGGCTACTCGATGGGTGGACGTATTGCATTATCTTATGCAACAGCATTTTTAAAACGAGTGAACCAGTTGATATTAGAGAGCGCTTCCCCAGGCTTAAAAACTGAAGAAGAACGTATAGCCAGAAAAATGTCTGATGAAGCTCTTGCAAATAAAATTGAACAACAAGGTATAAATGCTTTTGTTGACATGTGGGAAAACATTCCTTTATTTGAGACACAAAAAGTTTTACCACAAGACGTTCAACGGGCTATAAGAGAAGAACGTTTAGCTCAATCTGAAATTGGCTTAGCAAATAGTTTACGTGGGATGGGGACAGGTGCGCAAAAAGAGCTTTGGTCTCAATTAAGTTCTATTAATTTACCTGTCACACTAATAACTGGATCATTAGATGAAAAGTTTTGTCGTATCGCACAAAAAATGATTGAACAATTACCAAATGGACGACATGTACTCGTAGAAAATAGTGGACATGCTATTCATGTGGAAAATCCTAAGCAATTTGCTACAATAGTAGAGGACGCTTTAAATAAAGAAATAAGGGGGTAACAAATATGACACGTCAATGGACAAGTTTACATACTTACGAAGATATTAAGTATGAGTTCTATAATGGTATCGCAAAAATTACAATTAACCGTCCAGAAGTGCGTAACGCATTCCGTCCTAAAACGGTTGAGGAAATGATTGATGCATTTTCTCGTGCAAGAGATGATAAAAATATCGGTGTCATTATTTTAACTGGTGAAGGTGAAAAAGCATTCTGTTCAGGTGGCGACCAAAAAGTGCGCGGCCATGGTGGATATGTTGGAGACGATGATATCCCACGTTTAAACGTTTTAGATTTACAACGTTTAATTCGTGTAATTCCAAAACCAGTAGTTGCGATGGTAGCTGGATTTGCAATCGGTGGTGGACATGTATTACATGTAGTATGTGACCTAACTATTGCAGCAGATAACGCTCGCTTCGGTCAAACGGGTCCAAAAGTAGGTTCGTTTGATGCAGGTTATGGCTCTGGCTATTTAGCACGTATCGTGGGCCACAAAAAAGCTCGTGAAATTTGGTACTTATGCCGTCAATACGATGCACAGCAAGCACTTGAAATGGGTCTTGTAAACACTGTAGTACCTTATGAGCAATTAGAAGACGAAACAGTAAAATGGTGTGAAGAAATGCTTGAAATGTCACCAACTGCACTTCGCTTCTTAAAAGCAGCAATGAATGCGGATACAGATGGTTTAGCTGGTCTACAGCAATTTGCTGGTGACGCTACTCTTCTTTACTACACAACAGATGAAGCTAAAGAAGGTCGCGATGCGTTTAAAGAAAAACGTAAACCAGACTTCGGTCAATTCCCAAGATTCCCTTAATGCAAGGGATTAAAGCATTTTAATTTTTTTCTAAAATAGGGTTATTCAGAAAATTTAATTTCTGAATAACCCTTATTTATATTTCCATAATATACATTTGGCCGATAAAACGCAGTGATATATTTTGTTTAACGAATTAAGTAGTACATATGACAAGTAACAGTGTGACGTTTTATTCAAAAATGCTAAAGGTAGCGTAGAGTTTTCTTATTTGAAGTCATTAAGTCGTAGCGTTAAAATAGTACTATTGCAAGTAGTAGGAGGAAGAACAATGTATCCTAATTGGATTTTACAACGTGCACGTTTAACGCCAACACGAGTTGCTCTTAAATTTAATAATGAAACATGGACTTTTGAGCAAATTAAAGATATTTCTATAAAAAGAGCTCAGCAGCTTGTTGCTTTAGGTATTAAACCAAAAGAGCGCGTGGCGATATTAGGCCCTAACCATCCACAATCAGTATTTATGATGTATGCTTGTATGCATTTGCAATGTGAAATGGTCATGCTAAACCGTAAGTTAGCAAAGGATGAGTTGCAATATCAAATAGAAGATTCCGAAGTATCAATTGTTTTAGTTGATGATGGAGATTTAGCACTGCTACCAGAACAAGCGTCATTCCATTTATTTTCTGATGTAGAAAAAAGTGAAGAGCAAACAGTATCAATAAGTGAAGAATGGACATTAGAACAAACAATATCAATTATGTATACTTCTGGAACAACTGGTTTTCCGAAGGGGGTACGTCAAACAGTAGGAAACCATCAAGCAAATGCTATATCCTCTGTTTTAAATATTGGATTATCAGAAGAAGATGTTTGGCTATGCGCGGTTCCTTTATTTCATATTAGTGGTTTTTCAATTTTAGTACGTTCATTGCTTTATGGGAATCAAGTAAAGTTATACGAAAAGTTTGAGAAGGAAAATGCAGTCAATGATATAGCGTTCGGAGACGTAACTCATATGTCAGTTGTTGCCTTTATATTAGAGAGAATTTTACATGGTTTAGAGGAACGAGAGTTAAAAGCTTCTCCAAAGTTTAAAATTATCCTTGCTGGCGGTGGACCTGTACCAGTGAACTATCTTGAGAGAGCAAAACGTTTAGGACTTGCTGTTGCTCAAACATATGGCATGACGGAAACTTCATCTCAAACTGCAACATTATCTAATGAAGATGCTTTTAGAAAGATAGGCTCTGCTGGAAAGCCTTTGTTTTTCAATCAAATAAAAATTGCTGGTGCAAATGGACCTAAATATGAAGGGGAAATATTAATACGTGGTCCACACGTTACACCAGGTTATATAGGTCGATTTTCAGAAAGAAGTGTTACAGAGGACGGATGGTTACATACTGGTGATATAGGATATTTAGATGAAGAAGGATATCTTTTTGTAATTGATCGCCGCTCTGATTTAATTATTTCCGGTGGAGAAAATATTTATCCAGCTGAAATTGAAAATGTGTTAATGAGTCATGACGCTATTCGAGAAGCAGGAATTTGTGGTATAAAAGATGAAACATGGGGAGAAGTACCAGCAGCCTTTGTTGTGCTAAAATCAGATGTTTCGAAAGAAGAATTATACAATTTCTGTTTATCGAAATTAGCTAAATATAAAGTTCCAAAACAATTTTACTTTGTTCAAGAACTACCACGAAATGGTTCTAATAAATTGTTAAGAAGAAAACTGAAGGATTTACTGTAATGAAAAATAATCCCCGAATAATTGACGAATGAATAGTCAATTTTCGGGGATTTTCTTATGGATTTAAAGCTTTTTGTAACGTCTCAATATTTTTTTCCATCAATGTGAAATAAGTTTCATTGTTTTTAATATCTTCTTCAGTTAAGACGCTTAAATTGTGTAATGTAAGCGTATCTGCACCAACTTCATTCTGTATAACGGTTGCTAATTTAGAAGAAACATTTTGCTCAAATAAAATATATTTTATATTTAATTCTTTTGCTTGCTCAACAATTTTAGCTAATTCTTTTTGTGAAGGTTCACTTTGTGAGTTAAGACCAGCAACTGCAACTTGTTCTAATCCATATGCTTCCGCAATGTATCCAAATGATGCATGAGAGATAAAGAATGTTTTCGTTGCAGCTTCTGAAGTCATTTTCTCAAAATCTTTATTCAATGTTTCTAGTTCTGAAATTAATAGATTATAGTTGTCATTAAATGTTTTTTCTTGCTCTGGTAAAGCTTTAACAAGTTCATTTTTAATTGATAATGCTAAATCTTGCGAAATGACTGGAGATAACCAAACATGAGGGTCAATATCTCCGTGGTTATGCTCATCATGGGAATGTTCTTCGTGCGCATGCTCATCTTCATGTTCTGAAGATGCATGTAATTTTTCCTCTGCAATACTATCCGCTGTTGCAACGAGTTTCACATTTTCATTTTCTAAAGTACTTTTAGCATTTTCAACAAAGCCTTCTAGTCCAAGACCAATATAGAAAAATAAATCTGAATCAGCTAATTTCATCATATCTTGTTGTGTAGGCTCAAATGTATGCTCGTTTGTTCCTGGAGGATAGATAGAAGATACATTTACATAGTCTCCACCAATGCGCTCAGCAAAGTAGCTTAATGGGTAAACAGTAGTATAAATATTTACTTTCTCAGATTCTTCTTTATTTTTAGTAGATTCATTGTCAGATTTAGAATCATTATTTGAACTATTACATGCTGTTAAAATAAGTGCTAATGCAGTAAACAAAAGTAAAAAAGATAATTTTTTCATTAAATCACAACCTTTTCTAAATAGTAATAATTACGATTTATTTTTTCAACATTTTCAATAATACATGAACAAAGTAAAAATAACAATAAAAAAAAGCCTTCGAATTTATTTTTTTTTCGAAGGCCATTTTTCTGGTACAGGATCAAATCCTCCAGGATGGAATGGTTGGCATTTTAAAATGCGAATAATGGTTAAAATTAACCCTTTAACGGCACCATGCTTTTGAAAAGCTTCTAAGCCGTATTGTGAACAAGTCGGATGAAAACGACAAGATGGTGGTGTTAATGGCGAAATGAATTTTCGATATAGTTGAATAAGCCAAATAAAGGGATGTTTCATTTTTTAACTCCTGAATATTATTATTTTTTAATATATCACGTCAATTATATTTTAGTAACAACATTACTCTAAAAAATAAATTATGTTTTAAATTAAATAAGAACGGTTATAGTAAAAGTGTAATTATTATATAACATTGTTCCAATTTCTTTTGGAAATCTTTCAAATTATATACATAATTTGAGAGAATAAACTTTGTTATAATTTAATTGATAATGTTTTTCAATTATCATATTACACAGTTGAGGTGATTTTTTATGGCAAACAAAACATTAATTGAACAATTAAACGATTTAGTAGCAACGTGGTCAGTACTTTATACGAAGCTTCACAATTATCATTGGTATGTAAATGGTCCAAGCTTCTTTACGCTTCATGCAAAATTTGAAGAGCTATATAATGAAGTGACATTAAATTTAGATGAAGTTGCTGAGCGTATTCTCTCAAAAGGTGGAAAACCAGTAGCAACATTAACCGAACATCTTGAAATGTCTCATATTAAAGAAGCGACAGGAACAGAATCAACAGAGGAAATGGTTCAAACAACAATTACGGATTTTAAAACGATTATGATGTATTTGAAAGAAGCAATGGAACAAGCTGCACAAGAAGGCGATGATCGTACAGAAGATATGCTAAATGCTGTCGTTCAAAGTTTAGAAAAACATACTTGGATGTTAACAGCATTTTTAGGGAATAATCAGTAAAGTTTATAAAATGAGAATTGTTTGACACTTATTTGGTGAGATGAGTAGACAGCTCTAAACTCTAAGGCAAGTGAAGAAGAGTACTCATAAACTCCAATTTAAAAAAATCCGCATTTTAAGCGGATTTTTTTCTTTTTAGCTCTTTTAGAGAATGGTCTAAAAACTTAAGTCATTCACATCTGAATAACTAATATTTTTTCGTACCATACTTATTGAAAAGGAGTGATTACCATAGATCAGACAACTATCTACGTTTCAGTCGCAAACCAGTCCTTCAGTTATCTTCCCTTAGGTTTACCTTGTGAATTTAAACTTAAATTAGATACTAATAAAGCACAAATTTTTGAGCAATTATTTTTGCAGATTGATTCTTTAGAATTCGATAACGCTGTTCGTGCCCATCTTCCATATTTACCTTATCATTTAGATGAATCAAACGATGAAATTGATACTAGATTAAAAAAAATTTACGCTCTGATTCACGAATTCGGTGATGACCATACAAAACAATTTGTTGAACAATTACCGTATTTCCATTGATTACAATACATCCCTTCGCTAGACTATAATAAGTACAGGAGTTGAGCAAGGGATGTTTACTTTTATTGATAATAACGGATATAAGGTCGATTTAAGATTTGATAAAGGACCATTTGAAATAGAACCAAAGCACGTAATCGTGTTTGTGCTTTATAAAGGAAAATGGCTTTGTACAATTAATAGAAAACGTGGTGTAGAATTTCCAGGAGGTAAAGTAGAGCCTGGGGAAACGTTACAGCAAGCAGCAATTCGTGAAGTTTATGAGGAAACAGCTGTACATATTACAGATTTAAAATGGTTTGCTTATTATATCGTGCATGATAAAATACCTTTTTGTAAGGCAGTATTTACAGGAAAAGTAGAAAAAATAGATCCTTTTATTGATGAACATGAAACAATCGGTATGATATGGCTTTCTACGGAAGAATTAATGAAGCATTCAAATCTAAGCTTTTTCATGAAAGATGATGGAATGAAAAAGATGTTACAGGAAGTGAAACATCATGAAAGACAATGGTAGTATTGAATCAATAAGAAGCTATCCTTCACCTAATCCACAGATTCATTTACAAGAAATTATTTATTGGTCGGGGGGTTATCGTGTTAAAGGATTGCTCGCAAAACCGAAAAAAGAAGGGAATTACGAAGCACTTCTTTATTTACGTGGTGGATTACAATCAGTTGGGATGGTTCGGCCAGGGCGAATTGCACAATTTGCAAGCCTTGGATTTATCGTTTTTGCTCCATATTATCGTGGAAATCGTGGAGGAGAAGGTCGGGATGAACTTGCAGGTGAGGATCGTTATGACGCGGTTAATAGTGTAGAACTATTAAAGGAAATTGCGAATACAGAGCATGTTCATCTCTTTGGATTTTCAAGAGGTGGATTAATGGCATTATGGACTGCTATATTACGAAACGACATTAAATCTGTTGTAACGTGGGCTGGAGTTACAAATGTCACATCCATGTATTTTGAACGAATTGATATGCGTCGAACATTAAAGAGAATTATTGGCGGTTCCCCAAATACTGAACAGGAAAAATACGATGAACGTACACCTTTATTTAAAGTAAATATGATTAACGCACCAGTTCTTATTATTCATGGAACAGATGATGAAAATGTAAGTATCAATCAATCTTATGAGCTTGAACAAAAATTGATGGATGAAAAGAAACAGGTCGAAACATGGTATGCTTCTGGGCTTTCACATCATTATCCACCAGAAGTTAATAGAAAAACTGTTAAAGCTCTTTGTGAATGGATGAAAAATATATAGTTTTTTAAAGAGGCTGGGACATAAGTGAATTTTTTTAACAAATTTGCTTGTAACAATAATAAGAATTGGACATTTTGAAAATTGATTGGAGTGAAGGGGCGACTCCTGCGGGAACAGCCCGTGACTCGAGAC
>JAEXYZ010000058.1 GCA_023405135.1 Bacillota bacterium
GATAACAACAGTTAAGAAGATAATTGGAGCAATTAACATTTTAATTAATTTAATAAATAGATCCGCTAATATTTTTAAACTTGCTCCAAATTCAGGCCAAATTGCACCGACAATAATACCTAATATAATTGCGGCAATAACTTGAGCCGTTAAATTCTTAATGATTTTCATTTCTACCATCCTCCTTAAATCGCGAATTTTTATGATATCGCTTTCATTGACACTATCATAACTGATAGTTTTCAGAAAAAGCTGTTTAGTTTTTAAAGTTTATATCGTTCATTTCGTTCATTTATATGTGAAAGGTTTCACGAATGCTATAATATCAACGTTTTATCTGTTATATTACTGTTTTAAAAGCATTATTTTTGTTATAGTACAAAAACCTTAAAGCATAAAAAAACTACCTAATTTCCATAGGTAGTTAAATAATGTTCATTTTGTTCATTAGGGAAGAAAAGTATCTTTATTTAGTTCATGTAAAATTTCCTCTAAATACTCACCATTTACTTCATTATTATATACTTCATAAATTGGTTGTAATTTCTCTCTCCAGCGCTGTCTCTGATCATTGTCTAATTCATAGATATGAATTGTTTTGTTTAATTTAAGCTGTTTTAGGTTTTCATTATTTAATTTTTCAGCTTGATCGAACTGCCATTGTTGCATTTCCTTAAGCGACTGTGTAATAACATTCTGAATTTTTGTATCTAAACTATCCCAAAAATCTTTATTGATCATTACTGCATAACAAAGAATTCCATGATTTGAGATCGTAATATAATTTTCCATTGTATGAAATTGCTTCGAATAAATATTTGAAATTGTATTTTCTTGTGCATCAATCATGTTATTTTCTAAATCATAATAAACGTCGCCAAATGAGGAAGCATAAGGCTCTGCACCTAACAGCTTAAATTGCTGTCTAAGAATATTACTAGGCATCATTCTCAGACGTTTCCCTTCGAAATCTTCTATTTTCGTAATAGATTGATTTGAAGCAATTTGTTTAAAGCCATTACTCCAAAATGTTAATCCTTTCACATTAATTTGTTCTAATTCTTCTAACATTTTTTTGCTAAGTGGACCACTTAAAACGCTCTTCAATTGTTCATTATTATCAATAATAAAAGGTAAATCAAGAACTTGCCAATTTGGAAGGGATGATGTCATTTTTGAGAAGGTAGGTGCAATCATCTGTATTTCATTATTTAATAAAGCGTCCAATTCATTTTTATCGTTGTATAACATGCCATTCGGATACACTTTTACAACAACACGGCCATCACTTTTTTCTTCAACAAGTTGTGCAAATTTTTCTGCTGCCATTCCTTTTGGTGTATTCTCTGCTACAACATGACTAAAATTAATAGTGATTTGCTCGCTTAATCCATTCTGTTCATCATCATAAGGCATCTCAGTTGTAGAAAAAATATTTTGACGATAACCGAAAAGTACGATTAATATAATGATGGTAATAAACGAACCAGATAGAAAATATTTCATAGGCTTCACCATAAGATTGTCAAATTTTATATTATCATTATAAACAGAAGTGTAAGGTTGAAACAATAAATCTTTATTTAGCAAATAATATTACCTGAATGTGTTACGAAAAGGAGGATGAAAATGAAAAAACAAAGACTATCTGTAAATGGAAAAATAATGTTTTTAACATTTTTCATTATTGCCTTTTCTTTTTTAGTAGCAGGTACATTTGTATTAGGGAGTTTATTAAAAGAAAATGAGGAAAATACAGGACAAGATGCAATGCTTGTAGCTCGCACAGTTGCTTATTTACCTGAAATAAAAACTTATTTACAAAGTGAAAATATTCAAGTGGCAGCTAAAGAAATAAACAAAATAATTGAAGAAATACGTTATATTAATAAAGCGGATTATATCGTCATAATGAATATGGAACGTGTGAAATATTCTCATCCTTCTAAGGAACAAATCGGCCAAATTAGTGAATCAACTGACATGAATGCAGCATTTGCCGAGAATTATTATGTGTCTAAAGCAAAGGGAGAAGAAGGAACGATGATTCGTGCCTTTGTTCCAATTATGAATAACAACAATAAACAAATAGGTATAGTAGTCGTTGGCTTTGCCTTACCAACCTTTGCACAATTAATGACTGATTATCAAAATGAAGTTTTTATTACAATCGCATTATCTATTTTGTTTAGTATTTGGGGTGCTCATACATTAGGACGTCATATTAAGAAACAGATGTTTGGATTAGAGCCTCACGAAATTTCTAAAATGTATGTAGAAAGAACGGAAACGTTTAATGCTATGCATGAAGGAATTATTGCGATAGATAAAGATTTTAAAATTACAATTTTCAATAAAAAAGCAAGTGAATTATTAGGGGTCGAGGGAGATCCTGCTGCAAAAATTGGTAAAAATATTTTCGATGTATTACCAGATACAAGATTACCGGAAATCGTAATATCGGGCCGACCAGTTTACGATCAAGAACTTTACATAAATAATCATAGTATAATTAGTAATCGAATTCCGATTATTGTCAATGGAAAAAAAGTAGGAGCACTAGCAGTATTTAAAGATTTAACAGCCTTTAAACAGCTTGCAGAAGAATTAACTGGAGTTAAGGCGTTTGTACAAGCATTACGTGTACAAACCCATGAGTATAAAAATAAATTGCATACAATTGCGGGGCTTTTACATTTAGGGCACACAAAACAAGCGCTAGAATATTTATCACAAGTGAAAGACGAACATGAAAGTGTAACGAAATTTTTAAATGAACGTATTTATAACGAAAATATATCAGGGTTACTTTTAAGCAAAATAAGTCGTGGTAAAGAATTAGGTATAACGGTAACGATTGATAAAGAGAGTAGATTTACAAAATTCCCTTCAAAATTAGATCACCACGATTTCGTTGTATTATTTGGCAATTTAATTGAAAATGCCTTTGATTCGTTAACCGTTGTCGATAAAGAAGACAAAGAGATCACGATTTCTATTGATGATAATGATGGAATACTAGCGATTTTAGTAAGTGATAACGGAATAGGTATGTCACAACAAGTACAATCTCGTATTTTTGAAAGTGGATTTTCTACAAAGGCAAAAGAAAATAGAGGAATTGGTTTATTTTTAGTAAACGAAATTGTAAACAAAGGGAACGGTTCAATGGAAGTTATAAGTGAAGAAAATAAAGGAACGACATTTATCATTACATTTGAAATATAGTTAGGGGAGTAAAAGGTGGATAAAATTAAAGTGCTATTTGTAGAAGATGACCCTATGGTAAGAGAAGTAAATCGTCAATTTATTGAGCGTGTTGAGGGTTTTCAAGTCATTGCGATGTGCGGTAATGGTGTTGAAGGATATAACAAAATCGTTGAGTTAAAGCCAGATTTAGTCATAATGGATATTTTTATGCCAGAGCAAGACGGTCTTATAACGCTTCGAAAAATTCGTTCTAACAATTTGCCCGTAGATGTCATTACTGTAACTGCTGCTAATGATATGCAAACGATTCAACAAATTTTGCATCTTGGTGTGTATGACTATATAATGAAGCCCTTTACTTTTGAACGTATTCAACAAACGTTGCTAAATTATTATCAATTTAAATTGAAGACAAAAGGTGTCCAAGATTTAACTCAACAACAATTGGACGAAATGATTCATCCATATTTAGTAGAGATGGATGATGTAGTTGAAAATAAAACACTTCAGATAACTGATTTGCCGAAAGGATTTAATCGCTCTACATTAGATAAAGTATTGAATTTTGTAAAAGATTCAAAGGATGGGGCTTCCGCTGATGAAGTTGCAGCAGGTATTGGTGTAGCTCGAGTTACAGCAAGACGCTATTTAGATTTTCTTGAAAAGCATAATTTCATTAAAGTTGATGTTCATTATGGAGGAGTAGGGAGACCTATTAATCAATATTTTGTTTAAACTTCTAGAGAACCGTCGCGAATTGATTTTCGACCGGTTCCTTTTCTTTCTGTTTTAAAACTTACTTCATTCGTACAAATTTCATCCTAATTGCATAAGATAGATTTTAGAATAACCTTCGAAAAAGTATCGAAGAAAGGAGTATCATATGCGTCCTCAAAGTTTTCAACCACAAATGCCACAAATGCCACAAATGCCTAGAATGCCACAGGGTCGTCCTTTTAATAATTTTCCAGATCCTATGCAAAATTTTGGATTTCAACAGCCTTCCCAGTTTCCACAAGGAATGGGGCCGGGAATTATGCAAGGGATAGCTCAAGGAATGTCTCAAGGAATGTCAAGGGGCATGTCCCCAAGTATGTTACAAGGTATGCCACAGGGTATGCCACAAGGAGGATTACCAACAGGGAGTTCTTCACCAAGGCTCAATTCATTTATGGAAACAGCAAATCGATTTTTATCAACAGCTCAGAGCTTTCAACCATTGATTCAACAGGCAACACCTATGTTCCAAAATTTACCTGCTTTATGGAAATTATATAAAGGGTTTCAAGGTTTACCTAAATCCCAAAGCAAAGAAGAGGCATCTCCAAGAAAAGAAAGAACTAAAACATCACAATCTGTAAAAACAACTGAAAGAGAAAGACCGGAACCAATCACTACAAGACCTTCTGTTCCACGAATTTATCAACCACCTTATAATTTTGAATAAAGCTAATAGTGAAAAATCAGTAGGAAGTTTTGTATAAACCGTGTCGCTCCGTTATAATAAATCTATGTAACAACAAAAGGAGTTGACATGATGCAAGTCATTAAAATAAATCCAAGAGGGTATTGCTATGGTGTAGTCGATGCAATGGTGATTGCACGTAATGCCTCATTAGATAAAACATTACCGAGACCTATTTATATATTAGGAATGATCGTACACAATAAACATGTTACGGACGCTTTTGAAAAGGAAGGAATCATCACATTAGATGGTGCTGACCGTAAACAAATTATAGAACAAGTTGACAAAGGTACTGTAATTTTTACAGCCCATGGAGTTTCACCTGAAATTCGTGAAATTGCTAGAAAGAAAGGGCTTGTTTCAATAGATGCCACTTGTCCAGATGTTACAGTAACTCATGAGTTGATTCGTGAAAAGTCTGCTGAAGGTTATGATATTATTTATATTGGGAAAAAAGGGCATCCAGAACCAGAGGGGGCAATAGGTGTTGCACCGGACCATGTTTTTTTAGTTCAAAACATGGATGATGTAGATGCACTAGAATTAAAGAATGATAAATTATTAGTAACAAACCAAACTACGATGAGCCAATGGGATGTAAAGCATATAATGGATAGCTTAAAAGAGAAGTTTCCTCATATCGAAGTTCATGAAGAAATTTGTCTTGCAACCCAAGTTCGTCAGGAAGCAGTCGCTAATCAAGCTGGCTCAGCAGATTTATTAATCGTTGTAGGGGATCCAAGATCAAATAATTCAAATCGATTAACGCAAGTGTCTGAGGAAATTGCAAATACACCTTCGCACCGTATTGCAGATATATCGGAACTTAAATTAGAGTGGTTAAAAGGTGTTGAAAAAGTTGCTGTAACTGCAGGTGCATCAACGCCAACACCAATCGTTAAAGAAGTTATTTCGTTTTTAGAAAAATTTGATCCAAATGATCCATCAACACACGAAATAAATAGAACCGTAACATTAGACAAAATTCTACCGAAAATTAAAGAACCAAAGCCGGTAGAAAAAATAATGCCTTATTAATTTAATGATCCGAAAGTACAATTCAACATCCAAATTGAATTGTACTTTTTTGTTTTAAATAAATTATAGGGGAGTACTTATAAAGATTTTTATATAGTGTAGGTGATGTGAGCGGGCTAAGCAGACAAGCCGCAGAGCCACGTTGTGTCTTTACGACTTGTCTTTGTGCTTTGTGTAATGCCCGCTCACAAATTAGCTGTGCTTCTAATTCTTCTAATATATTTCGCAGCTTACAGTGGTAGACTGCGTTTACTTATATTTCTTAAAACAACTTTAACAAAAGAAATAACATTTTTGTTTACAAAAAAATTGTTAGCTGCCTTTTCCCTGTTTCGATACTTTCAACTGAAAATGTATTAAGACCATTTTCTTTTGAAATTGTATTAATAATTTCATTAATTTTTACCATCAATGTATTTGCTTGGTAATGAAAGGGCTTTTTCATCAGAAGAGTAAACTGTGTACTGTATTCTTCGTTCTAGAGAGTAACCGCTTTTTATCAACTTATAAATTATTTTCTTAGTTAATTTAACTTCTTCAATGTTCGTGTATATTTCTTCAATTTTCTTTATTTCCTCAGCAGTAGCGAACGAAGGGGGATTCTCATTATTTTATAATAATTAAAGAGGGAAATAATATGAGAAATTTTCTCTTTTTAATTCCTCCTTCTTTAAAAAGTATTATAATCAGTTTTTTAATAAAACATTATTATAGTAGCATCATCACTATCTTCAATAAGGTATATTTTGGATAACCTGAATTAATTAAATATTCCAAAAGCCTTGGGATTATTGGACTTTGACAGTTGTTTGGTTGTGCTTTGTGTTATCGAGATGATACAATATGTAGCATATTAGGAGGTACGAAATATGTCGAAATATACAGATTATGATTTTAAGCCGTTTTTAAAGGACGCAATTGCAAAACTTGGCTTTACAGAACCCACACCCATACAAAAAGAAATGATTCCACTCATTCTTAAAGGGAAAAGTGCGATTGGACAGGCGCATACGGGAACAGGTAAAACCCACAGTTTTCTATTGCCAATTGTTCAACGTATAAACGAAGAAAAACAAGAAGTACAAGCTGTCATTACATCTCCAACTCGTGAATTAGCTCAACAAATTTTCGATGCTTTAGGTCAATTGATAGAAGAAACAAATATACAAGCGAAATTGTTAATTGGTGGTACAGACAAACAACGCACAATTGATAAATTAAAAACACAGCCACAAATCGTTGTTGGAACTCCTGGACGTATTCGAGATTTAGTTGCTGAAGGTGCATTACTTGTTCATACTGCACCAATTTTAGTAGTCGATGAAGCTGACTTAGCATTTGATATGGGCTTTATTGAAGATATCGATGGATTTGCGTCACATATGCCTGAGAATCTTGAAATGTTTGTCTTCTCTGCAACCATCCCAGTTAAATTACAGCCATTCTTGAAAAAATATATGGAATCTCCAATCCATATTCATATGAATGATAAAAAACCAGTAGCAGAGAACATTGATTTTATACTAGTTCCTGTTCGTTCAAAATCGCGTAATCGCCGCTTATTGGACGTCATTGAGGCGATTAATCCGTATTTAGCGGTTATATTCTGTAATACGAGAAAAACAGCTGAATCAGTTGCTGGATATTTAGCAGAACAAGGAATTCGAGCAGGGCAAATACATGGGGATTTAAGTCCTCGTGATCGTAAAAAAATGATGAAGCAAATAAGAGATTTGGAATTTCAATATATCGTTGCAACAGATTTAGCAGCTCGTGGCATTGATATTCAAGGTATTTCCCACGTTATCAATTATGAAATTCCAGATGATTTGGAATTCTTCATTCACCGTGTTGGCCGAACAGCTCGTGCAGGTAATAGAGGGACTGCAATTACTTTATTCCAACCAGAGGATGAGGATGCAGTAATTCGAGTTGAAAAAATGGGTATTCCATTTGAACAAAAAGATGTAAAAAATGGCGAATGGATTGAACTAAAAGAACGTCATGCTAGAAAAAATCGTGCAAAACATGAAAATGAGATAGATGTGATTGCGAAATCAAAGGTTCGTAAACCGAAAAAGGTAAAACCAGGTTATAAACGAAACATGCGTTGGGAAATGGAAAAAATTAAAAAGAAAGAGCGTAAAAAACGTAATCGCATGAAATAATGCGGCCCGTAAATACGATACGATTTATATAAAAATAGGAGGACTTGAGAATGCTGATTGGTTCACACGTTTCGATGAGTGGGAAGGAAATGCTTCTTGCTTCAAGTAAAGAGGCTGCTTCATATGGTGCAACAACATTTATGATTTATACTGGAGCACCGCAAAACACTCGTCGAAAAGCTATTGAAGAGTTAAATATTGAAGCAGGACTAGCTCATATGAAGGAGCAAGGCCTTTCAAATATTGTTGTACATGCACCATATATTATTAATATTGCAAATACTACAAAGCCTGAAACTTTTGCACTTGGCGTTGAGTTTTTACAAAAGGAAATTGAACGTACAGCTGCTATTGGTGCAACACAAATCGTTTTACACCCAGGTGCCCATGTCGGAGCGGGGGTTGATGCAGGTGTTGCAAAAATAATTGAAGGTTTAAATGAAGTATTATCTGCTGACTTTCCTGTACAAATTGCATTAGAAACGATGGCAGGGAAAGGTTCTGAAATTGGAAGAACCTTTGAAGAACTAGCTCAAATTTTTGATGGTGTAAAAAATAATGAACGTTTATCTGTTTGTTTTGATACTTGTCATACCCACGATGCAGGTTATGATATTATCAATGATTTTGATGGTGTATTAGAGCAATTTGATAAACTAATAGGCGTAGACCGCATTAAAGTCGTTCATATTAATGACAGCAAAAATGTATGTGGAGCCGCAAAAGACCGTCACGAAAACATTGGATTTGGACATATAGGATTTGAAGCTCTATACAAAATCGTTCACCATGAACAATTTAAAGAGGTTCCAAAAATTTTAGAAACACCTTGGGTTGGAAGTGACTCAAAAAATAAAAAAGCGCCTTATAAATACGAAATTGAAATGCTTCGTACAGGGAACTATAAACCTGAAGAAATTGAAGCATTAACTGTTTAACGAATGATGCACTGAGCAAACTATGCTTAGTGCATTTTTTATTAGAAAAGCGGAGGCGGCTCGTTCTGGCTCGACATGCGCTGGAAGCTTTCGCCAAGCGTGCTTGCACGTGCAGAAGGAAGCTGAAGCGACACGAGAGCCAAGCCGCCGGAGCTAGACATTATTCAAAGATTTTCTAGTTTTTACTCAGGAGGATTCAATGAAAAAAAAAATAAGTATTATAATGCTCATCTTACTAATGGTCAGTCAAGTAACCACAGTATATGCTGACTCGAATATAGAAAATTTCGTCCAATCCCAACTAGGGAATGACAATATTAGTGTTTCCGTAAGAAATATAGAAACTGGGAAAGTAATTTATATGAAAAATGGCGATTTTGGAATGAAGCCTGCCTCCACATTAAAACTACTAACTGCTGCAACAGCACTTGATGTTCTAGGATCAAATTATCGTTTTACTACGAAGGTTTATATTGATGGATTGATTGTAAATGGTGTGCTAAGAGGAAATGTTTATATAAAAGGGGGAGGTGACCCAACTCTCCAAAAGAAAGACTTTATTGCCTTTGCAGATACTTTAAAGCTTCAAGGGATAAAAATGATTGATGGCGACTTATATGGTGATGATACTATTTTTTCTGGGCCACAGCTGCCACCAGGTGTAGCAAGTGCGGATGAAAGCTACTACTTTGCATCAAGAACATCTGCTTTAACAATGTCTCCTGATTATGATTACGATGCAGGTACAATCATTGTCGATGTTTCCCCAACTACAATTGGAAGTCAACCAATTATAAGTGCAAGGCCGAATGAAAGTGGAATGGTCATTCAAAACAATGCGGTAACGGTAAGTGCAAATCAAGCAAACACTATACAAATTGAAAGACAATTTCAAACAAATAATATTGTCGTGACAGGCAATATACCAGTAGGAAGTACATTTAAAGATTGGGTTACACTATATGACCCAACAATAAACACATTGCATGCCATTAAGAATATTTTCAAACATTCGGGTATCGACTTTTTAGGGAATTCAGAAATAAATCGAAAGAAAGTGCCAGAAGATGCTTCAATGATTTATGCAAAACATTCTATGCCGTTAAAAGTATTAATTAATCCCTTTTTAAAGCTTAGTAACAATAGCATTGCAGATATTTTAGTTAAAACTTTAGGTAAAAAGGCTTCCGGTGAAGGATCTACTGAAGAGGGAATAAAGGTATTAAAAAAATACGGAGCATCGATCGGGTTGGAACCAAATAAATGGAGGCTTGAGGACGGCTCTGGATTATCACATAATAATCAAGTTACAGCAAATGAATTGACACTACTATTAGATGAGGTAATGAATGAACCATATTTCGATGAATTTTATAAAGGGCTGCCAATAGGAGGGCAAAAAGAACGTTTAGAGGGAGGTTCACTTAGAAAGCGATTTAATGCAGACCAATATAAAGAACGAGTTATTGCGAAAACAGGAAGCATTTCAGGTGTTTATACGTTAGCTGGCTATGTCAAGGCTAATAGTGGAACTACTTATTCCTTTGCAATTATGACACAAAATCAACAGAGGATAGCAGTTCCTTCGATTGATGAAGTTGTCAAATATATTATAAATTCCTATTAAAAAATGTTAAAAAAGTCGATTAGTAAACGACTTTTTTAACATTTTTTTATTCGCATTAATTGTGTCTTTCAAAATAGTAGTCTATTAAATATATTAAAAATATGCTATAAAAATAGAGTGTGACAAATTTATATTAAAATAATAGTTATTAATTACCCTATATGGGAGGCATCTATGAAGAAGAGAATACTCGCATACATACTTATTTTCACACTAATACTTAGTAATTTTACGTTTTTACAGTCTGCTTCAGCTGCAACAAATTTAGATCAAACAGTGAAATCCCAATTAGGAAATTCGAACATTGGTGTTTCATTAAGATCATTAACAACAGGTAATGTGTTATATGAAAAAAATGGAGATGTTGGGAGAAAGCCTGCATCTACTTTAAAACTATTAACGTCATCTGCTGCACTAGACGTCCTAGGTCCAAACTATCGATTTGAAACTAAATTATTTATCGATGGAAAAATACAAAATAACATATTATATGGTGACTTATACATAAAAGGTGAAGGCGATCCGACTTTAAATAAAAATAACTTTCTAACCTTTGCCAAAATATTAAAACGTAACGGAATTAAAAAAATAACTGGAAATATTTATGGTGATGATACTGCATTTTCAGGTTCACAATTATCACCAGGAATTGCTCCTGAAGATGAAAGCTATTATTATGCAGCTCGTACATCATCTATAACAATGTCCCCTAACAATGATTATGATGCTGGAACAATGATTATTAATGTAAAACCTACAAAAGCAGGACGTTCTCCACAAATTATTGCAGAACCTAATACTAGTGGCATGCGAATTCAAAATCGTGCCAAAACAGTTAGCAAGGGTCAAAGGAATACAATTAATATCGTAAGAAGATATAAAACGAATCAAATCATTATTACTGGTAATATTCCAATCGGTAGCTCTGCAAAAGAATGGGTAACATTATTTGATCCAACTATTAATACGTTGCATGCAATTAAATTGACCCTTGCAGATACAGGGATAAAATTTGCTTCTACAACGTCTGTAAAACGCAAAACTGTTCCGGAAAATGCAAAATTATTATATACAAAACAATCTATTCCATTGAAAACATTGATAAAACCATTTGTTAAATTAAGTAATAATAGCATTGCGGATATTTTAGTAAAAACGATGGGTAGAGAAGTATATGGTAAAGGACATATAAATCTAGGATTAAAAGTATTAAATGACTATGGAAATTCAATTGGATTACATATGGACAATTGGAGCCTTGAAGACGGTTCTGGGATGTCGCATAAAAATCGTGTCACTCCAAATGAATTAACAGCCCTTTTATTAAATGTACGAAATGAACCAAATTATCCTATGTTATATTCAAATTTACCGATTGGTGGACAGAGGGATCGTTTAATAGGGGGAACTTTAAGAAATCGATTTACAACAACAGCTTTACGTAATCGTGTTGTCGCAAAAACAGGTACATTGGATGGTGTCTATACATTAGCTGGATATGTAACAGCTAAAAGTGGAAGAACATATGCCTTCGCGATTATGACACAAAATCAAACTTCTAATAAAGTGTATGAAATCGATAACGTTGTTAAAAAAATTATAAGTGATTATTAAAAAATTAGAGGCTACCAGTATATGGTAATCCTCTAATTTGTATATGAATCATAAATTTTCATTAGTTTCTTTAATTTTTTCTTCCCGATAATTTTTTCAACCTCTTTTAAAAATGCTTTTGGGATACCAGTAATTATCCAAGTAAATGAAGCTTTATCAACTAATGGTCGTAATTTACGAACTTCCTCTACAGATAAATCAACGTCATATTGTTTGGCGAATTTTACGATTTCTTTATCAGATTTCGTTAAAAACGCTTCAATAAATTCCATCTGTTTCAATAAATCATCCTTTCAATACTAATCAATTAAGAATTGTTCCACACCTAAGTTTTCAAGCTCACTCACTTTACAATTTGCCGAAAATCAACTATACTAACATGTTGTAAATCGTAATGATTATGAATTAGAAAGAAGAGAAAAAATGAGCGAAACAATAATTGAAATGAAAAATGTATCTTTTCAATATGAATATACGCAAGTGTTGAATGATATTTCCTTTAAAGTACAAGAAGGGGATTTTCTTGCAATCCTAGGTCCAAATGGCTCAGGAAAATCCACTCTATTGAAATTATTGCTTGGCATCATTAAACCGATGAAAGGTGAAATAAAACTGTTTGGTCAACCAAATGATTCCTTTCGAAAGCGTGAATGGATAGGTTATGTTTCACAAAAGTCCAATGCCTTTAATTCAGGTTTTCCGGCAACTGTTGAAGAAGTAGTGAAAAGTGGTCTTTCTAAAAAAGTTGGTTTATTTAAACGAATGCCAAAGGATGCAAAAGAAAGAGTTCAACACACATTAAAATCAGTAGGAATGGAAGATTTCAGTGACCGCAATATTGGTCAACTTTCTGGTGGACAGCAGCAACGGGTCTTTATCGCGCGGGCACTTATTTCAGAACCGAAAGTTTTAATTTTAGATGAACCTACTGTTGGAATTGATCATGAAAATGTTCAATCATTTTATGATATGTTAGCAACATTAAACAAGGAACAAAATATTACAATTATTTTAGTTACCCACGATGTCGACACAGTATCGAATCGAATTAGTCATGTTGCTTGTTTAAATCAAACAATTCACTTCCATGGGTATAAACAAGATTTTGATGCAATATCACAAGAGCAACTTGACAAATGGCAAGGTCATGCCGTTCGAAAGATTCATTAAAGAGGAGAAGGCATAAATGATTGAAGCAATTTTAAATTATGAATTTTTACAAAATGCCTTTTTCTCAGGGCTTATCATTGGTGTTATTGCACCATTATTAGGTGTATTTATTGTTGTTAGACGAATGTCTTTAATTGCAGATGCGTTGTCTCATGTAACGTTAGCGGGAATTGCAGGTAGCTTATATTTAAGTCAGTCCATTTCTTCCCTTGCTTTATTAAATCCAATTTATCTCGGCATTGCTGCTTCTGTTAGTGGCTCTATTTTAATCGAGCGTTTGCGGAGTTTATATAAGCATTATGAAGAATTAGCAATACCTATTATTATGAGTGGCGGTATTGGACTTAGTGCTATTTTTATTTCTTTAGCAAGTGGCTTTAACTCGGACATAATGAGTTATTTATTTGGCTCTGTTTCGGCGGTTTCAAGACATGATTTATGGGTTGTTATTTTTATCGCAATCGTTGTTTTTCTATTTTTACTTGCATTTTTTAAAGAAATGTTTGTATTGTCCTTTGATGAGGAATATGCGAAAGCTAGTGGTTTACCAGCAAAGTGGATTCATTTGTTATTTATGGTAGTAGTAGCGTTAGTAATTGCAGCAAGTATGCGAATTGTTGGGATTTTATTAGTGTCTTCTTTAATAACGTTACCAGTTGCTGCTAGCATGCGTATTGCAAAAGGCTTTAAACAAACAATTCTTTACTCGATTCTATTTGGAGAAGCGGCAGTTATTATCGGATTAGTAAGTGCTTTTTATCTGAATCTAGCTCCTGGTGGAACTATTGTCGTAACATCAATCATTATTTTAATATCAGTTATTATCGGTAAAAAAAGTGTATTAAAAATGAAAGCAGAAAGGGGTTAGTTTTCGTGAATCTTTCGCGAGCTTGGGAAAAATTAAAAGAACATGGTTATAAAAAAACAGATAAACGCGAGCTTATATTAAATATGTTTGAAGAAACAGATAAATATTTAACAGCTCGTGATTTATTAAATGTGTTGAAAAAAGATTTTCCTGGAATGAGCTTTGATACTATTTATCGTAATTTAGCAACATTTGTTGATTTAGGGATTTTAGAAGAAACTGAGTTAAATGGTGAAAGAAATTTTAGAATGCATTGTGAATCAGATCATCATCATCATCATTTTATTTGTATGGAATGTGGGAATGTGAAAGAAATTCCGATCTGTCCAATGGAAATGATTAATGAAAAACTACCAGATTGTACAATTGAGTCTCATAAATTCGAAATTTATGGAAAATGTTCAGATTGTCAATAAAGGTTCGAAAAATTTGAGTAGCCAAAAATAACTATTCAATTCTTTATTCAATTATGGTACATTGCATATTAAGTGAATAAGTTTGCAGGGAAAAGACGCGTTTAAAAACGCAAAATGGGAATTCGGTGTGATGCCGAAGCTGTGTCCGCAACTGTATGTGTAGTTTTTAAAACGATACCTTGTTTTTAGTAGTAAAGAAGGAATGGTTTATGAATGACTCACGAGCCAGGAGACCGGTCTTTTTCTTATCGTAACAAACCTCTTCGGAATTAAAGAGAATGTACGGCAAGATTTGTTGAATATCCATGTGAATATTCCGTAGTTACTGCCATCCATTCTTGGGTGGTTTTTTTATATGATTAAATTTTACACCTTTGATTAACTTGGGAAGTACTTCAAGAAGTTTTATTAAGTGTGGAAAAGGTGAGCGATTTAAACAAAGGTATTAGTGCTTTGTGTAACACCACTCACAGAAAGAACATTTTTCTTATAAATTTCACAGCGACAGTTGTAGGCTATGTGTTCTCGAGTTAATTTTTAGTGGAAGATGAATGTAATCGATTTCATTAAGTTAATTATATTAGGGAATTAGTCCACCCCAATATGTATAAGAAAAAAAAGAAATGAGGAAACACAATGAAGATTTTTAAGAATTTATGGATTGTACTACTAGTAATATCATTATTATTAGTTGGATGTACATCAAAAGAAAAAGCAACAACAGAGACTGAAAAGGAAACTGGAGAGCAACAGTCTTATACGGTTGTTGATGACCGTGGCATTGAACTAACTTTTGAAAAAGTACCAGAAACCGTAGTAACACTATTGCCAAGTATTACAGAAACTTTATTTGAACTAGGTGTTGGCGATAAAATTATCGGAGTTTCTCAAAATGATACATATCCGGAAGAAGCTCTGGAAATTGAGCGTGTGGCAGATTTTGAAACAGTAAATGCGGAACGAATTGTAGAATTGAATCCAGATATTGTATTTGCGTCAGCAAGTAATGAAGGACAAATCGAGCAATTAGAAAGTACAGGACTAAAAGTATTTGTCATTGAATCTGCTCTTTCAGTTGAAGATGTTTATGGTGATATCGGGCAAATTGCACAAGTGATGAAAGCGGAGGAGCAAGGGGAGAAAATTGTAGAAGCAATAAAATCTCAAATTGCTTCAGTACAAGAAAAAACATCTACACTAGATAAAAAGAAAAACGTATACTTTGAAATTTCGCCTGCCCCAGAAGTTTGGTCAATTGGTTCAAACACATTTCAGCAAGAGTTAATTGAAGCTGCAGGTATTGAAAATGTATTTGCTAAACAAGAAGGTTGGTTTGCTGTCACAGAGGAAGACATTATTAATGTAAATCCAGAAGTTATTGTTACAACAGTAAATTTTGGGGATGATCCAGAAGGTGAAATTATGTCGCGGGCAGGCTGGTCAACAATAACAGCTATTCAAAATAAGGAAGTATATTTAATTGATCCGGATATTGTAAGTCGTCCAGGACCACGAATCGGTGAAGCAATTGAATTAATGGCAAAAACAGTCTATCCAGAGCTATTTAAATAATTTGTTGAAGAACAGAGCCGTTTCAAAAATGTGAAACGGCTTCTTATCTAGCATTAAAAGAGATAGTCCCTAAATACTGTAAAGTAGAACTTTTAATTATAGGAGATTTGTATGGGAAAAGTTATTTTTATAACTGGTGGCGTTCGAAGTGGTAAAAGCGCTTTTGCAGAAAATATTGCAAAAGATATATATATAGAAAATAACAGTGAGAAATTAATTTATATTGCGTCCGGGGTTGCCTTCGATGATGAAATGGAAAAACGGATTAGAAGGCACATGCAAGATCGAGAAGCTTCAGAGATAAAGTGGACAACTATTGAGTGTGTCAATGAATTACCAAAAGAAATAGGCACTTTTCAACGTAATTCAGTTATTTTATGGGATTGTATCACAACGTGGCTTTCAAATGTTTTATATAAGACAGAGGTTATACAAACTTCAAAACGGTTCGTTGAAATTGAGAACTATTTAAATCAATTAAAGCAACAAATTATGATGTGGAAAAGGCAAGGATTAGCTGTTATTTTAGTTTCTAATGAAGTACTAGATGAACAAGTTTCTAAATTTAAGGAAGTTAATTTGTATCGTCGTATTTTAGGTAGTTTACATCAATGGCTTGTTAGCATTTGTGATGAAGCTTATGAGATGGATTATAGCTTAATACGACAGTGGAAATAAATTAAGATGGGAGGGAGCTATTTGAAAAATATATTAATAGGACTACTATTATCTTTTCAATTTTTTACATCGCTACCTATTCAAAAGCAACTCCCAATGAACAAAAAATCAATAACAGCAATGTATTCGACAATGCCTATTTTAGGAATATTAATGGGGAGTACTATTGCTAGTCTTGTTTTTATAAACGAGCATTTTTTCGAGTTTTCCAATTTGCTGTTAGCGATTTGTCTTGTTGTAGCAACTATTGTTATGTCTGGTGGACTCCATTTGGATGGCTGGATTGATATGGGAGATGCCTATTTTTCATATCAAGATCAGAAAA
Organism: Bacillota bacterium; assembly: GCA_023405135.1. Taxonomy (GTDB): domain Bacteria; phylum Bacillota; class Bacilli; order Bacillales_A; family Planococcaceae; genus Ureibacillus. The sequence goes on from JAEXYZ010000058.1 coordinate 17,093, forward strand.
GAAGACTTGAAATTTTAGAAGATTCACGAGTGGGTGCATTTGGAGCCATTTCATTAGTTGTCTTAACCCTATTAAAGGTCGCTTTTATATACGAAGTGTTATTAAAGTTTGAACCGAATACTTATTTATTTTTTATAGGTATTCCATTTTTAAGTCGAATTGCAATCCTTATTTATTTTTTAAATACAAAGCCTGTAAAAGAAAAGGGGTTGGCGGCATATTTTAAATCTCAAGTAATACATAAAAGAGTATGGATTGCGATTGCTCTTTATCTCCTATTACTAACATTTCTCTCTTATTCTTTTTCTATAAGTCAGCTACCAATCTTATTAATTGCTATAGTAGTATTTGTTTATTTGTATCGGAAATGGACTATCAAAAATTTTGGCGGTATGACGGGGGACTTAATTGGTGCTCTATATGAAGGAGCTGAATTGTTTTTATGGGTAATTCTGTTGTTTTGCATTTAATTCGACATGAAAAAACTGCGGCTAATTTAAAGCGTAAATATATTGGTTGGACAGATGAATCGATTGTGAGTATGGCTGGACAATTTCAAATTTTGATGCAGCCAACGAGGGTATTCGGTAGTGATTTGAAACGATGTAGAGAAACATCCGAACTTTATTTTCCAATGGCTCAGTTTCATTCTTTTAAAAAGCTAAGGGAACTTAATTTTGGCGATTTTGAAATGAAAACTTATGAGCAGTTGAAAGATAATGAAATATATCGTCAATGGATTGATTCTCCCACAACAACTATACCACCTAATGGAGAATCCTTTGAACATTTTAAGGAAAGGGTTTTACATCAAATTCATCAGATTGTTTCAACTGCTGGCGACTATTGTTTTGTTGTTCATGGTGGGGTAATTCGTTTTTTACTTTCAATATTTAGTCCGAAAGAGGAGTCCTTCCAACAAATTGGAGTACAGCATCGTCAAATTTATACGTTACAATGGTCGGATTGGGCAAGCTTCGAAGGGGGTGTAAGATGCGAGTCGTTATTGGTGGAGCCCATAATGGAAAAAGGCAATTTGTAAAAAAATATTTAGATCAGTTAAACGTAAAAAATCGCTATATTTTTGAAGGGGAAATTCCACAATCAACTTATTCAAAAGAGGATTTTGTAGTAATAGGAAACTTTGAAAAAATAATTTTACAATCAATCGAGTTAGATGAAGATGTTCTAGCAGCAAGTATTTTTAATCAGCTTACTTTGTTAAATATGCAAACGAATATTATTTGTATATGTACGGATATTGGAAGAGGGATTGTTCCTTTGGAAAAAGAAGATAGAAAATTACGAGATACATGTGGACGATTGTATCAAAAGCTATTTACTGAAAGTGAACAGGTTATTAGAATTTGGTATGGAATTCCACAAATACTTAAAGGTGGGGAATAGAGATGCAAAAAAGTAATATTAAATTTTTAACGTTGACTGCTTTAATTGCAGCAATATGTGTTATTGGAAGTTTTATTAAAGTGCCAGGCTTCATTACAACAGCTGCCTTAGATTCTGCTCCGGCTTTTTTAAGCGTTGCTTTACTACCGCCGCTTTATTCGGGAATTGCTGGAGCTATGGGGCATTTTGCAACGGCATTAACATCAGGCTTTCCATTAGGGCCGTTACATATCATTGTGGCTATTGAAATGTTCATCATTGTTTTTATTTTTAATGTTTTACATAGAAAAGGGTTGAACATTTTAAAATGGATTTTTTTAATTGTTGCTAATGGCGTACTGTCAGCTCTTCCATTTTATTTTTTAATATCTCCTGCATTTTTTATAGGAGCGATTCCAAGTTTACTAATTGCGACAATTATTAATGTTGTCCTTACAATGATTGCAATGCCGATTATTAGTAAAGTTTTTTATGAACGGAAGGCTTCAAATGTATGAGAAACGCAATCAAAATCGATGATCAAACGGTTTTAACAATTGATAATGCTGGGTGTATTGGAGAAAAAGAGTTAGATATCGTGAAAGCGACTAACAGTTTAACGGCCAATTATACAGCACGGGTAGCGCTTTTAGAACAGTGGTGCGCGGGAGCACGTCCTACTCATATATTTCTATCTAACTTTACAAACGATGCTGCATGGGGAGATTATGAAAAGGGTATTCATCAAATATTTGATGAGATTGGAGAAAATGTACCTCCAATTAAAGGTTCAACTGAATCTAATTTTGAATCGATGCAATCTGCTCTTAGCATAATGATGATTGGGAAAATTGAGTTTAATGTTAGTAGAAGTGAAAACTATAATTGGTTTGTTGTTGGAAAGCCATTAGTTGGACAAGAGGTAATAAATCAAGCACATCATGTAGCGAAATTAAAAGAGCTTTACCAGTTGCTAAAATTAGGTGTCGCAAAACAAATATGGCCAGTTGGTTCAAAAGGAATAGCTGCTGAATGTGACAGAATTTTTAAAGGAAAATCATATTCTTGTACATTGCCTTTAGAAAAGTCGAGTGGACCTTCTACAGCTGTAATAGTCGCTATTGAGAAAGAACAAATCCATTTATTTAAAGAAAATACCTCAGTATGCTATGAAGCAATTCATTTAAAAAACTAAAGATTAGATGAAATGCTAGTTTTTTCTTGTGAAGTTTTAGTTATTATGATAATATGATATCAGATATACAATATATAGTGTTTTGTTTATGTTGGTTCTACTATATGTAGATTAAAAGGGAAATCAGTGCGAATCTGATGCTGTCCCCGCAACTGTAAATGTGAACGAAAGTCAGTGCCACTGTGCTTTGCATGGGAAGGTGATGAGTAGGAAGTAGCATAAGCCAGGAGACCTGCCAAATAAACAAATTCACCATTTCTTCGGGGACTGAGAAATGGAGGCGAGATGGGTTCTTAAACTTGTCTGTTTCCATTTACATAAAAGCTATCCCTAAACATGAAATAGGGGTAGCTTTTTTCATTTTCAGTGGATAACCTGAGGTGCAATAAATAACAAAAAGGGAGATGCAACATGAAACTATATACAAAAACTGTTTGTCCTAAATGTATGCTAATGAAATTTGAGTTAAATAAGGCTGGTTTTGAAGGAAACTATACAATTATTAATATTGAACAAGACGAACAAGCAAAAAATAGATTAATTGATGCTGGTATTTTATCAGTGCCAGTTTTAGAGGTTGATGGGGAACTAATCCATGATATTACTGAGATGAAAAATATTATTAACAGGATTTTCGTATGATTGTATTTGCAAGTCGAACAGGCAATGTCCGCTATATTGTAAATAAATTGGGGTTGCCAAATATAGAAATTACAGATGGGCTAGTAATGACTCAACCTTTTTTACTTTTCACTTATACAGATGGATTAGGTCAAACACCAAATGTAGTAAAGCAATTTCTTTTAAGAAATTATGAGTGGTGTAAAGGAGTAATCGCTAGTGGGAATTCGAATTTTGGACATGAAGTTTTTTGCAAATCAGCAGATACAATAAGTGAACTGTATCATATTCCAATCGTAAGAAAAATCGACTTACGTGGATTTCAAAAGGATTATGATGCAATAGTTTCTTATTATAACAATGTTATTGGATTGGTGGGAGTTTAGACGTGAAAGAATACTTAAACTTGAACAATAAAGTATTAAATACGTATAGTACAACTGGAGTACTAGATTTAGAGAAAGATCGAGAGGCTACGCGTAAATATTTTTTAGAAAATATTAATGTTCGAATGCGTTACTTTATCGATTTAGAGGAGAAAATCAACTATTTAGTTAGCGAAGGTTATTATGAAAAAGAGTTTTTAAGTTTATATACAATGGATTTTATAAAAAAGATTTATAAAATTGCCTATTCATATAAATTCCGTTTTCCTTCCTTTATGAGTGCAAGTAAATTTTATGAAGGCTATGCATTAAAAAGCCGAGATGGAAAAGAAATTTTAGAAAAGTACGAGGATCGTATTGCAATTATTGCACTTTATTTAGCGCAAGGTGATACAGACTTAGCAGAAAGTGCCGTACGTCATATGATGGAGGCATATCAACCAGCAACACCAACTGCATTAAACAGTGGGAAAAAGGCAAGAGGAGAATTAGTAAGCTGCTTCAAGCTCATCATGGATGACTCGATGAACTCCATCGCAGAAAATATTGGCTACTGCTTAGAGCTGTCTCGACTTGGGGGAGGAGTTGGAACGTTACTTACGGACATAAGACCATTAGGAGATCCTATTAAAGGTATTCTTAATCGTGCAAGCGGTGTAATGCCTGTCGCAAAATTACTTGAAAATGCCTTTTCTTATTCTAACCAGTTAGGTCAACGAAATGGCTCAGGAGTGGTTTATTTAAATATTTTCCATGCAGATATTGAAGAGTTCATTTCCTCAAAAAAACCGAATGCAGATGAAAAAATACGACTAGCAACACTGTCAACAGGGGTTATTATTCCAGATATTTTCTTTGAATTAATGCGTAAAAATAAAGATATTGTTTTATTTAGTCCTTATGATATTTACAAAGAATATGGCTTAAGAATGTCTGAAATAAGTATGACAGAAATGTATTATAAGCTGTTAGATAACCCAAATATTCGCAAAATTAAACGAGTCAATGCGCGAAAGTTATATACAGAAATAAAGAAAACTCAATTCGAATCTGGCTATCCGTTTGAAATATTCGATGATAATGTAAATAATCATCATACATTAAAAGGTATAGGTCGTGTTAAAATGTCTAATCTTTGTACTGAGATTTTACAAGTACAAACTACAAGTAACATTACCGATATGGATCAGCCAAATGAATATGGCTTAGATGTTTCCTGTAATTTAGGTTCACTAGATATTCATAAAGCGACACAAACAAAGAATTTTGAAGAATTAGTTGATACATCGATGAGGTTATTAACCAGTGTCTCTGAAATGACGAACATTGTGAATGTTCCATCGGTTGTAAAGGCAAACAGGCTTATGCATTCAGTTGGCTTAGGGGTCATGAATTTACATGGACATTTAGTTACTGAAAAAATTGTATATGGTTCACCAGAATCTATTGAATTTATTGATTATTTTATGGAAGCTGTAAACTATTATTCTCTTAAATCTTCTATGTTGATTGCGAAAGAGAAAGGTGAATCGTTTTATGGATTTGAAAAAAGTGAATATGCGACTGGTGAGTATTTCGAGCAATATATTAACAAACATGATGTAGAAGTTAATCAAACGGTTAAACGTGCATTAGGCAACGTACCAATTATTACATCAGCTATGTGGAAAGAACTTAAAGAACAAGTGCAAACGTATGGAGTTTACTCAGCGTATCGACTTGCAATTGCTCCAACAGGTTCAATCTCTTATATACGTTCTAGCACAGCATCAATTGCTCCTTGTACAGAACGTGTAGAAATCCGTGATTATGCTGATAGTAGAACGATTTATCCGATGCCATTCTTAAACAATGAAAATAAACATCTATATGTAGAAGCATATGATGTTGATCCCTATAAATTAATTGACTTGTATGCAGCTGCTCAAAAGCATGTTGATCAAGGAATCTCCATGACTTTATATGTAACAGACAAATGGACAACTGAAAACTTGGCGAAACTTTATATTTACGCTTGGATGCGCGGAATAAAATCTGTTTATTATGTTCGTCAGCGTCTACAAACATTGGAGGAATGTGTATCATGCTCAATTTAAAGCAATTTGAAGCAATTAATTGGAATAAACCTACTAGTGATTTAGCGAAAATCTTTTGGGATCAGCAATGGAAGCAAATGTGGTTTCCAGAAGAAATTGCAGTAAGTAAGGATATTAAACAATGGAAGGAGTTTGACCATCAAAATACATATAAAAGAGTATTTGGTGGCCTTACTTTACTCGATACGATTCAAACAAATATTGGCATGAATGAAATTGCGAAATATAATCCAGATCTACAAGAAAAGGCTGTACTAACTGTTTTTGGTGCATTTGAAGCGATTCATGCAAAATCATATTCCTACATTTTTACGACACTATGCAACAACGATGAAATTGAAGAAATATTTGAATGGGTTAAAACGAATGAATTTCTTCAATTTAAAGCAAATCGAATAAGTGAAATATATGAAAGTATACAAGAAAATGACGATGAATCATTGTGGAAAGCGATGTTTGCTTCTGTCATGCTTGAATCCTTTTTATTTTATTCAGGATTTTTCTACCCTTTGTATTTAGGTGGACAAGGTATTTTACGCAATAGCGCAGAAGTAATATCACTTATATTAAGAGATGAATCCATTCATGGGGTAGCAACTGGCTTTTTTGCTCAAAATCTTTTTAAAAAGTTGCCAGAGGAAAAACAGGAGCGTTGTAAAGTTTGGGGTTATGAACTTTTATTAGAGCTATACGATAATGAAATGAAATATACGGATGATTTATATGCTGAAACTGGTTTAAGTCCAGAAGTGAAAGCTTATGTACGATATAACGCCAATAAAGCGTTAATGAACTTAGGACTAGATACAATGTTCCCAGAGGAAGAAATTAATCCAATCGTTATGAACGGTATTCGAAATGAAGGCTCTACCTATGATTTCTTTTCACAAAAAGGCTCAACATATACTCTTGCAAAGGTAGAACCAATTACTGATGAAACATTTAATTTCAAAGAAATTGAATTTATAAAAAAATAAAAGTAAATTTACAAGGGGGTGTCTTAATAGCTATTCAGACGCCCCCATTTTCTATGTATAAATCCTGTTACTCTTTTGATTTTGGATATTTATCCAAATATAAAAAATAAGCATCATCACAACATTTTTTAATTACTTCTGATAATGAATTAGTCGATAATTCCATTACGGCTGCTTTAACGAATTTTGCTTGATCAACCATAAAAAGTTGAATCTCATTTTCAGGACGTTTATGCGCGTCAAAGTATTTACTTTTCTTCAAACGATTTATCATATCGGATAGATTATATTTTTCCAAAACATATAATATCCATTCATTGATACCTGTTGCTATACATAGTGAAGATAAATAAAATAACTCTGGCGTAGCATCACTTCTCTGTTTTAAATTTTGAAAGTGAATATCCTCTTTTAAAGCATTATAAATAAGAAAATTTGAGGAATAGTATAACATTTTATCAACAGACTGGACGATATGAGATTCATCAGGTAGTAGCATTAACCAAGCGTTAAAAGCAACTATCCATGCATCCTCTTTACTAATGCCACCTTCTTTTACGAGGTAACTATACTCATCCATCTTTTCTGCTATTGATAGGAAAGTGTCAACATGATGCTGTTCTATGTATAATAAGCTTCGGTCAACGGTAATTTCTCTATACACCACTTCAACACTCCTTTTGAAACCTGTAAAAATAATATCCTTAAATATTATATTTATATTTTTAATCACTAGTGTTGCATAAATAATGTCATAATTTTCAGTTTAATCATCTTTCCGGTTTGGAGCCAAAAAGGTAAATACCCAATCAAAGGTGGCTCCATCCATTTGGAAAATTATTTACAATTAGACC